>QMYD01000009.1 GCA_003662485.1 Candidatus Hecatellales archaeon
CCGTAATTCAGAATAGTGTTCTCCTAATAGTTAAAGCGTTAAGAGCTGAGGTTAAAGAAACGGTAATAGAAACTTAATTCTCCCTAAAATACGGGATTTAAAAATATTGCACGTTCCACATTTTTGTGGATGGTGCTGGACCACCACCCCACCCATGTGGGGTGCGCAGTTTGGTTAAGCTGTCTAAAAAATTAAATGTTTTCACGTGGAAAACTTATTAAGGTTTGATATTTAAAGAAGTTGTGTTTAGGGGGGTTGAAGTGGTGGAGCTTGAAGAGATTGCTGAGCTAATCAGGCTTTCAAAGGAATACAACGAGAAGGTTGAGTCTGTTCTTAGGCCTCCTGCAATCGAGCTTAAGCCTTACAAATCTAGGGAAGTAACCCTCTTCAGCGGGGAGAAGATGCTGATAAGGCAGGCTGAGAGGAGGGATATTCCGAGGATAGCGGATTTCATCAGGCCTCTAATAACCCTTGAAAGGGACTACTATGATATTGTTGGAACAAGAACCTACGGGGAGCTTCTAGGATGGAAATATCAAAGGTACCGGAACATCTGGTTCATTGTTGGAGAAGTTGAGGGTAAAATTGTTGGGGTTGCAGACGGCAGACTCTACAACGAGAAGATTGGAATAAGCCTTCACACTATTGCAGATCCAAACCTTCCTGGAACAGGTATTGGAGCCCATTTGGCAGCGGCTAAATGGGAGCACTTCTTCGAATACCTAGGAGTTGAAGAGGTTTGGATTACGGCTGAAAGCCCTAGAGGGCTCAACGACATTTTGAAGTGGAAGCCTAAGGTTAGAACCGATGTCCAGCATGAGCTGGGCGGGGGAACCGTCTACGTCATAACTAGGGAAAGATACGAGGAGAGGAAGGCTGACAGAAAAAGGAGGCTGGGCTGGTAGGCCTACCCTCCAAGCTTTTTAGCCTTCAAACAGTCGTAGGGCGTCCAGTCCGCATGGTAGAGGATTACAGCTTCCACAGTTCTCTCAGTTAAGTCTCCCTCCCTTGAATGGGCAGAGATTATGTGGGCTATTCTTGGTGGAAGCCCATGCTTGAGGGCTAGGGCTCCGCCAAGGAGGGGGTGTCTTAACAGCCTCCTACCCCACCTCTTCCGAACACCACCCTTAGGGTCTGGCTCGAATTCGAGGGCTTCACCTATATCGTGGAGGATGGCTGCAGAAATCAGCTCATCCATATTTACCTCGAAGAATCCTGTTTCCATGAGCCTTTTAGCCATATAGATAGCTATGTCCGTAACGATTTTCGTGTGTTCAACCAGACTCATACCCTCATAGGTTTCTAGGGTCCAGCTGTCAACCCAAGGTATCTTTCTGATGTCATCCTAGCCGCTCAGCTTGACAGCCTCCTCAATCACAGCTTTCGTCTTCCTTTTAATTTCCTCATCCTTGATCTGGGCTAGCTGAGGGAAAATTTCCTCCAAATCCATGAGAAAACACCTCCTAACAATAGAACTTTGAAAAGTAAATAAAGGATTTGCCTTTAAAGTTTGGAAGGGGAGGATAGGTTAAGGGGGTTGGTGTTTTAGTTGAGGATATGGTATCAGCATTCTATGGGTAAGTATAGGGGTTATGAGGTCTATGATGGGATTTTGAAGAGCTATATTGATGGGATTACCAGCGGGGATGTTAAGGTTGACCATTACTGGCTTCCTGAAGGTATGGGAGGAGAGCTTTCCTATGCCTGCGTTAGGAAGCTTAACGAGCCCTACATTGTCTCCTCAGCTATTAAGGCCGAGAAAGAAGGCTACGACGGGTTTGTGCTAGGCTGCTACCTAGACCCCGCACTCCACGCAGTTAGGGAAGCAGCCAATATTCCAGCTGTATCTCTTGGACTGGCTTCCATGGTTATGGTCAGCCTCCTAAACGTAAAATTTGCTATAATAACGTCGCCTAGGAGGGCTGCGGCTAGGATTCATCAGCAAATCAAAATGTACGGTTTTGAGGGATTAAATCCCATAGTTAAAGGCTTAGACTTCGATGTGGCTACGGTGGTTGAAGCTTTAGAAAGGCCGGAGATACTCTTGGAAGGCTTTGAATCTGCTTCTGAAGAAGCTGTAAGGGAGGGGGCGAGGGTGATCATACCAGGCTGCGGCATATTGGAGGCTGTATGCATCAAGGAGAGATTGTGGGAGATCAGCGGAGTCCCCATTCTAAGTAGCATAGCATCCTCAATCAAGCTGGTGGAAGCACTGATTAAGCTTAAAACGGCAGGCTTAAAGCTAGATAGGAAGCTTTACTGTCCCCCGCCTAAAAAGATTTTGGAAGATGTTAGGAGAGCCTATGAATCCTATGGGGTGGAGGTTTAAAGCGGTATTATCCCATGCTTCTTCTTCAAAGCCCTTTTCACCTTTCCCTTTAAGGCTTTCAGTAGCGATATAACGGTAGGCCTGATCTCCCTTGCCTCAATAACTCCATCTATGTATCCCCGCTCCGCAGCCACATAGGGATTGCAGAATTTCTCCCGGTATTCCAGCACCCTCTTAGCCTTCTCAGCTTCAGGATTCTCTGAGGCTGCTATCTCCTTTCTGAACAGGATTTCGACTGCTGCCTCCGGGCCTAAAACTGCTATTTCAGCGGTGGGGAGGGCGAGCGTAATATCTGATAGATGCTTTGAAACGCACATTCCTGAGAGGGCTCCACCATAAACCTTTCTGAGCACTATTGTGATTTTCGGGACGGAGGCTTCACAGTAGGCGTATAGCATCTTGGCTCCATGCCTGATTATTCCGCCATGCTCCTGCTGCTTTCCTGGAAGGTAGGCTGGACAGTCTACAAGCGTGATCAAAGGTATATTGAAGGCATCGCAGAACCTTATGAACCTGGCAGCCTTAACCGAGGCATTAATGTCTAAGGAGCCAGCGAGAAACTTAGGCTGGTTTGCAATGATCCCAACGGTTTCACCATTCATCCTCGCAAAGCCAACAACTATATTTCTTGCAAAGTTTTCCTGGACCTCTAGGAAGTCTCCTCCATCCACCACCTTCAAAATCAAGTCTTTGATATCGTAGGGCTTCCTCGGATTCACAGGTATCAAGTAGTTTAAGGATTCATCCATACGGTTTGGATCGTCTCCAGTGTTAACGGTTGGAGGCTTCTCCATGCAGTTGGAGGGAAGGAAGCTTAGAAGCCTCTTAATCTGCTTCATGCATTCAACTTCGCTTTCAGCCACGAAGTGGGCTACCCCGCTTATTTCGCCGTGAACTTCCGGCCCTCCAAGCTGTTCAACTGTGAGTTCCTCGCCTGTAACCGCCTTAACAGCCCTCGGACCCGTGATGAACATGTAGCTTATGCCTTTAACCATAAATACGAAGTCCGTTAGGGCTGGAGAGTAGGAGGCTCCTCCAGCACAAGGCCCCAAAATGGCTGAGATCTGTGGAATATAGCCTGAGGCTAGGACATTCCTGCAGAAGATGGCTCCATAATGGGATGGGCCCTCCTGGATTCTTGCACCCCCAGAATCGTTTAGCCCTATAATGGGCGAGCCTGTTTCAATGGCGTAGTCCAATACCTCGCAGATTTTCATGGCGTGGGCTTCGCCTAGGGAGCCGCCTAAAACCGTGAAATCTTGGGAGAAAACATAAACCCTCCTTCCGTTTATGGTTCCATAACCCGTAACCACACCGTCCCCATAGTATCGCTCCTTATCCATTCCGAAATCCCTACACCGATGGGTTACAAACTGGCCTAGCTCAAAGAAGCTTCCAGGATCTAAGAGTAACTCTAAACGCTCCCTCGCCGTTAGCTTACCATGTTTATGCTGTTTTTCTATTTTCTCCTTGCCACCGCCAAGCCTGGCAATTTCACGTTTCTCTCTAAGCTCCTGAAGCTTATGTTCAATGTCAGCCTCCATAGGCAAGCACCTCTAAAAGTAAAGGGGATTTGCATATTTATCTACTTCCCTTAGGATAAAAGTTTTAGGCTGGATTACGTTATAGAATAAAAATTTATGCTGGGGGCAGGTAAAGGTGGAAATTAGATCCCCCCTATCCGGTAAGGTTCTATCGGTTAAGGTTAAGGTTGGTGAAGCGGTTAAGAAAGGGCAGGTTTTGCTTATCATAGACGCCATGAAAATGGAGAATGAGATTATTTCGCCAAGCGATGGAACTGTAAAAAGTGTAAAGGTCTCTGAAGGCTCAACGGTTAACTCTGGAGATTTGCTTATAGAACTGGATTAAGCATGGCCCTCCCCTAGAAAACTATTTTAGCTTCACAGGCCATCTATGTTTGTGTTTTTGAGGGTTTAGGCTTGGACACCGCCTTTCAAACAGCCTTACACGTAATGATTTACGGTTATGGCATTCTCGCTTTTTCAAGCCTGATCGTGGTTGTCCTCATTATAGGGCTTAGGAGGCTTCTCATTAGGAGGGCTGAGAAAGGTGGCTGAAATAACGATAGTGTCGCTTCTCCAATTCTTTAAGGGAATTACAGCCTTCTTCGAGGTTGACCCCCTCTACTCGCTGGTCAGACTTCTCCTAATCATTATGGGCGTAGTCCTCATTTGGCTTGGCTACAAGCATGTATTAGAACCGCTTATAATGGTGCCCATGGGGCTTGGCATGACGCTTGTAAATGCTGGAACATTGATGCTTCCGGGGGAGAGGCTTGGAAACCTCTTTGTGAACCCTATAGCTGAGGAACCCTCAGAAATTGTTGAAGCTCTCCAAATATACTTCCTCCAACCCTTCTACACGCTAACCTTCACAAACAACCTGATAGCCTGCCTTATCTTCCTGGGCGTAGGAGCGATGACCGACATTGAATATCTCATCGCCAGACCCCTCCTAAGCATGGCGTTAGCCATCGCAGCCGAGCTTGGAACCCTAGTAACCTTTCCGATAGCGGTGGCCTTAGGCTTCAACTTCAAGGAGGCTGCAGCTATAGCCATTATTGGGGGGGCAGATGGCCCCATGGTAATCTACACTTCAATCATGCTTGCTAAGCATCTTTTCGTAATCATCACCGTGGTGGCCTACCTCTACCTTAGCATCATCTACATGCTTTACCCCTTCCTCATCAAGGCCATGGTTCCCAAGAGGCTTAGAGGGATTGAAATGCCCCCACTCTACGAAATTCAGAGGATAACTCCTAGGGAAAAATTCATCTTCACCATAGCCCTTTCAACCGTGTTATGTCTACTCTTTCCTGTTGCCGCCCCACTCTTCGCATGCTTCTTTCTTGGAGTAGCCATCAAGGAGATTAACATTCCAAGGTATAAGGAGGTTGCAGACCTTATCCTGAGTGGTTCAACCATGTTTCTAGGCTTTGTTTTAGGCTGTCTTCTAAGCGCAGATGTAGTGCTTAATCCTAAGGTTTCCCTTATAGCCCTCCTAGGCATTATCGCCATTATCCTCTCTGGGGTTGGGGGTCTCGCAGCAGGTCTCCTAGCCTACAAGATTTCCAAGGGAAGGGTTAATCCACTAGTCGGAGTGGCAGCCGTTTCATGCATACCCTCAACGGCAAAGATAGCCCAGTACAGCGCTAAAGAGGCGAATCCTATGGCTATGATTCTACCTCACGCCATGGGTGCGAGCGTTGGAGGAGTCATAACCACGGGAATCCTAGCTGGCTTCTACATTACCATCTGTGGGCTCCTAGGGTGAAAGCCTTGAGGGTTAGGCTGCTAGCAACCGGAGTAACAACATCAGCTGTTGGAGTGGCCATAGCAAGAGTTCTACCTTTACTTCTTAACGGAAGCCTTAAACCTATCCTCTTCAATATTGGCGTGGTTTTGGCTTTCATAGGACTTTGGCTAATAGCCTTAAGCTTAAGAAAGCCTGGGAGGAGTTTTCCCAAAGCTTAAATTGTTTTGAGCTTATCTTTCTTACTGTTTGAGGTGAATAGTATGAGCGAGTGTGAGGATAAACTGGATTACCTCAGAAACCTTCTAACACCTCTAATAGGCCGAACCTTGAAGGCTGTTCATGAATACTTCGGGGACGAGGGTTTAAACAAGATCGCTGAGGTCTGGAAGGAGGCTAGGATAAAGGCAGCCCCAACCATGATGGAAAGGGCTGGAGTAAAGGAAGATGAAAGGAACTGTATTGGAGTGGCCAAAATCCTAGACTACAACGATAAGAACTACTATGGGATTGAGGGGGAATGGAAGGAGCTAACGCCAGAGCGGGGCGTAAAAATAGTTACCAAGTGCGCCATAGCCAAGAACCTGAACTGGGAGGTCTGCAACGTGTGCTTCAGGGAGGCTGCCAGAGGCATTGGCATAGTTGTAACGGGTAATCCAAAGTTTAAGGTTGAGGTACCGAAGTCCATAGCCGCTGGAGACGACGTATGCGAGGTTATCATCGAAAACAAGAAGGATTAAGCTTTTATTCCCTCCATTTCCACCCCTTTTTAAGGTGAAAAAGTTTTTGCTCGGGGGATATGCTGGAAAAATTCTTCGGGTGGATCTTTCAAGCGGCAGGATGAGAAGGGAGACCATCAGCGAAGAGTGGTTGAGAAAGTTTCTGGGAGGGGAGGGGCTAGCTACCCGAATACTTTACAGCGAATTAGAGGCAGGAGTTAATCCTCTAAGCCCGAAGAATAAGCTTATATTCATGACAGGACCCCTAACTGGGACTATAACGCCAGCAGCACCCCGATATAGTGTTGCAGCCAGATCTCCTTTGACACTTTGCATTGGAACCTCAAACGCTGGAGGCTTTTTCGGCCCTGAACTCAAATTTGCAGGATGGGATGGAATAATTGTTGAGGGTAGAGCTGAGAAGCCTGTATACTTGCTGATTAGAGACGGAGAAGTCGAGCTTAAGGATGCAAGCCACCTTTGGGGTAAAGACACCTACGAAACCGAGGAAATTTTGAGGAGGGAGGTTGGAGGGAAAAATCTGAGGTGTGCATGTATAGGGCCAGCTGGAGAAAACCTTGTTCTAATAGCCTCTATCCTCAATGATAAATGTAGGCTTGCAGGCAGAACCGGCATGGGAGCCGTGATGGGCTCCAAAAGGCTTAAAGCCATAGCCGTGGAGGCCAGCAGGAGAAGGATTGAAGTAGCAGATGAGGAAGAATTGAAAAGGCTTTCAGGAGAAATTGTAGAGAAACTTCAAGCTAATCCCCTTGTTAAACTCCTCTCAGACCATGGCACAGACGGCTTTTTCAAACTCCTAATGGAGGAAGGCTATGGTCTCGCCAAAAACTGGACTCAGGCAGGCTTCGCTGTGGAAAAACTCGACGGGGAAAACATTACCCGAAATTTAATGGTTAGACGGACTTCATGTTTCATGTGTCCTATAGCTTGCCATAGAGATGTGAGAATCGACAGTGGCCCTTACGCCGGCTATGAAGGGCCTGGACCAGAATATGAGACGGTTGGGGCTATAGGCTGCCTATGCCTAATAGACGACTTAAAAGCCATAACAAAGGCAAGCGACCTATGCAACAGGTATGGAATTGACACCATTTCCACGGGTAGCATTATAGCCTTTGCCATGGAGTGCTATGAGAAGGGGCTGATAACAAAGGAGGATACGGGTGGAGTGGAACTCACCTGGGGGAATGTGGATGCTGTCCTAGAAATGATCAGGATGATAGCCTTCAGAGAGGGCTTTGGAAACCTGCTTGCAGAGGGCTCTAGGAGGGCTGCGGAAAAGATAGGAGGGGAAGCCCCCCAATTAGCCATGCAGGTTAAAGGCTTAGAACTTGCCATGCACGATCCTAGGGTTAAGCCTGGCTACGGTCTTTCCTTCGCCACCAATACTACTGGTGGAAGGCATACAGAGGGTGTTGAAGGCTCCGAGAACCCCTCCACCATAATCCTAGATCAGAACATGCATGCTGTGGTGAATTCAACTGGCCTCTGCAGGTTTGCTTATGTGGCCTTATCCCACGAGATTTCAGACGCCGTCCTGTTCAGTTATGTGCCAAAGCTTCTCTCAGCCGCCGTGGGATGGGATATAACGCTTGAGGAGGTTTTGAAGACTGGGGAGAGAATTTTCAACCTTAAACGGCTCTTTAACCTTAAGCATGGGATTGGAAAGGAGGAGGATAGGCTTCCGAGAAGGTTCCTAGAGGAACCCTTACAGACAGGCCCGGCTAAAGGCAGAATTTGCAACCTTAAACCCCTCCTCGAAAAATATTATGAGCTACGAGGCTGGAATGCGGAGACAGGTTACCCAACTAGGGAAAAACTTGAAGAGCTTGAACTCTCGGACCTACTCGAAGATGAGAGTTGAACCGACACTGTTCAGAACGAAGCTATTGGGCATCTCCGCTGCGATCATCCTCACAGCCTCCCAACCCGTGCAGTGCATGGGCGAAACCACGGTGGGGTTGAAGCGTTTCAGCCTTTGAATGGTTTCCTCCACCAAGGATTTAGGTGTGGAGCCGCCTAGGTGGAAGCCTCCTAAGACAGCGTACACCTTCTCCGTCTGGCAGAGCCTCTGAACATAGCTTATCGTGTTTATTATCCCGGAGTGGGCGCACCCTGAAATTATTACCAGGCCTTTCCTAAGCTTGGCGAACACCGCCTGATCGTCTAAGATAAAGTCTCTTTCCTCCCCTGAAGGTTCCAGGTAAAATCCAGATGGCCCCTTCTCAAAACTTGTACGTTCGATTTCACCCGTGGTTGCTAAGAGATTAGAAGCAAGGGTTTGAGGCCTTCTAGACTTCACAATCTCAGCCTTCTTCAAGCTTTCCTCGCTTAGGCTTGGAAGCCTAATCCTTTTACCCGTTGGAAGCTGGAAGTAGCGGTTGGGTTGAAAGGCATCCGGATGGACGATTAAGGGTATCCTAACCTTCACGGCCTTTAAAATCTCGGCTAGTCCTCCAAAATGGTCCATATGGCCGTGGCTTAAAACCGCAGCCTCGATTTCCGAAGGATTAAACCCTAAGGTTTTCATGTTTTGGAGGGAGGCTGAAGTTGACCAGCCTCCATCGAAGAGAACCCTGTGAACTTCACCATCACGGTAGAGGGTGATGAGTAGCGATAAGCCATGTTCAGCTAGTAGGGGTTTCTCAACAAGCCACTCCCACCTTTCAAAGCTAGCCCTCTCCACACCCCTAGAACCACGTAGGTTTAAGTCTACATAGTTGTCGATGATTGTCGTAACTTCGATTTTCTCCGCCTCCCTCAGGTTGACCATAAGCCTCCTCACCTTTACTCTTCGAGGATAGCCATAGCCCTAACAGGTGAGCCCGTGCAGCCCACGATTTTTAAAGGTGGAGCTATGAATTTGAAGCGTTTCCCTACGAGCTTGACTAGGTTGCAAAGGTTTTCGAAGACTAGGATGCCCCGTTTAGCGTTAAAGGTTACGTCTGCTGGGAATTCACCCTTGGCTATGCTCTTCCAGCCGTCTGGGGCGGGGGCATCCGTTCCAAAACCTGAAATCCCCTGATCTGCAAGCCATTCAGCTGTTCTTCCATCAAGCCCTGTGAAGGGTTCGAGAACATATTCCATTCTAGCATTCGTATACTTTTCATAGTGGCCTGTGCAGAGGAGGAAGGTATCCCCCCTCCTTATGGTTAAACCCGTCCTCTCAAGGTAGGCCTTAACATATTCAACTGTAACATACTCGTCCGGTTTAACCTCCCTAGCGTCAACGCAGATGGCTTCCGTATAAAAGCGCTCTAAGGGTATTTGATCTATGGATTTACCTTTCGGGTCCCTGTGGTTTGGAGCGTCAACATGTGTTCCATTATGGTCATTCAGCAGCATGGCTGTGGTTTGAAAAGACATTTTATATTGCCTGCCCGTTTCCTCATGGGTATTATAGGTCCAAATGCGGTTTTTGAGCTGGCCGGGCCAGCAAGCCATCTCATTAAAGATGGGCTGAGTTAAATCTATCACTTTAATTCTGCCATTCATTTCCTTTACCTCAAAAGAGGCTGTTGGTTTGAAGACTTACAAAAAGGTTTTTGGCATTGAACATATATGCTTTTTCCGGAGCCTGGTTTTAGGCTAGGTGTGGAGCTTTGAGGGGTAACGTTTGGGTTTTCGCTGAAGAGCCTTTAGAGGAGTCTTTGAAGCTAGTGGCCGAAGCGAGAACCCTAGCCGACAGCATGAAGGTTGAGGTTGACGTTTTAGCCTTTGACTTGAAGGAGGAACCCGAAGTCTTTGGCAGATACGGAGCGAACAAAGTTTTTACGTGCAGGCTTGAAGAAGGGGAAAATATCTTTAGAAATCCCATCTACGCTGAAACCGTGAGCAGGCTTGCCAAAACCCGTAAGCCAGCTCTAATCCTCTTCCCCTCCACACCCAACGGGGAGGATGTGGCTGCGAGGGTGGCGGCTAAGCTTGACTCAGGCTTCATCTCAAACTGTCTTGAAATTTTCTTTGAGAATGGGGTTTTGAAGGCTAGGAAACCGGTCTACGAGGATAAAGCCCACGCTGTTATGGCTTGGACAGGCTGTGAAACCGCCATAGCCACGATGAGAACAAGCCTCTTAGAGCTTAAGGAAAGCAGGACTGGAAGGCCTAAAATGGTCAGGGTTGAACCTGCAAAGGTTGATGTGGGAGTAAGGTTTGCTGGAAGAATTAAAGCCGACCCCAAACTCGTAGATGTCTCAGAAGCCGATGTGGTGATAGGAGTTGGGAGGGGTGTAAGCCCCGAAAGTATGAAGCTCGTAGAGGATTTGGCTGAAGCCTTAAAGGCGTCCATAGGGGGCACTAGGGCCGCCCTAGATAAAGGCCTAATACCATATGAAAGGCAGATAGGGATTAGTGGGAAGAAAATAGCGCCAAAACTCTATGTGGCCTGCGGGATTTCAGGTTCCCCCTACCACACGCTTGGAATAAAAAATGCAAGATTCACCATTGCAATAAACCTTGATAAGTCTGCTCCCATAGTCAAGACGGCAGACCTAACCCTAATCGGAGATGTTCAAACATGTATCCCGGCGATTTTGAAAAAGCTTGGAGGGCGTAGATATGGCTGAACTGAAATTTGACGTAGCTATTGCTGGGGGAGGACTTGCAGGACTGACGGCTGCGTACGCTCTAGCAAAAAAGGGTGTAAACGTGGCCTTGCTGGAGAGGGGAAGCTATCCAGGCTCCAAAAACGTCTGCGGAGGCATTTTCTATCCAGTAATCCTGAAAAAACTTATCCCAGAATACCGGTCAGAAGCCCCCATCGAAAGGCTTGTTTCCAAGAGAAGCTTCCACCTCATGGCTGGAGAAGCCTGTTTCTCTTTTGAATTTTCGCTTCCAACGGAATGCTTCACGGTTTTGAGAGCTAAATTTGATAGGTGGTTTGCCGGAAAGGTTGAGGAGGCTGGAGCCACCATCATATGTGAAACCCTCGTTGAAGACGTTATAAGGCGTGATGGTAGAGCTGTCGGGGTTAAAACGGACAGGGGGGAAATAGCCTCCAACCTAGTGATAATAGCTGATGGAGCTCCTTCACTCCTAGCCGAAAAACTCGGCCTCAGAAAGCCTTCAAAGCCGAACAGGTTTGTCTTAGGCGTTAAGGAGGTGATAAGCCTGCCGGAGGAAGAGGTGGAGAGGAGATTTAACCTTTCTAGGGAGGAGGGGGCAGCTCTAATCTTCTATGGAGAACCCTTGACCAAGCAGGCTTCAGGCTTCATCTACACGAATAGGGAAAGTCTATCCGTGGGCGTAGCCTCCTATCTCCACCAGCTAGCCAGACTTCAGGAGAATCCAAACCAGCTCCTCGAGGAATTTAAACGAGCTAAGGCTGTGGCTCCACTAGTTAAGGGTGGAACCATAAAGGAATACTCAGCCCACCTTATACCCGAAAGCTACGAGGGCGAGCTATATGGTGAGGGAGTCTTAGTTGCAGGGGATGCCGCCGGCCTCTTAAACTCCTCCCCCCTATTCCTTGAAGGGACGAGTTTGGCCATGGCCTCAGGCCTTACAGCAGCTGAAGTATCGCTGGAAGCCCTAGAGAGAGGAGACTACTCTAAGCGTTTCCTATCCAAATATGAGAGAATGCTAAATGACAGCTTCGTTTTGAAGGATGTTAAACGCTATCGGAGGTTTCCAGAATTCTTGGAGAAGTATTCGGACATGCTAGCCGACTACCCGAGAATGTTTGGAGAGTTCCTCGCCCAAATATATTCTGCGGATGAAAGGCCTAAGGAGGATAAGGTTAAGGAGGCCTTTGCCAGGCTTGGAGGGAAAATAGGCCTCCTCAAAGCTCTCCTATTCCTACTGAAACTTTGGAGGTCCACGTTATGAGCATTGAGGAGAAACTTTTACTGAATAAGTTCGTAGTTGACAAGATTCCTCACATAACGTTGAAACGTGAGTTTTGCTCCCAGTGCGACTTGAAGCCTTGCCTCCACGTCTGCCCCGTTCAAAACTTCAAACTTGAGAAGGGTGAAATAGTCTTTGATTGGGCTGGCTGTCTTGAATGTGGGAGTTGCAGAATAGTTTGTAAGTCGCTTGGAAGGGGGGCTGTCGAGTGGAACTATCCAAGGGGAGGCTTTGGAATAGTCTACAGATATGGTTAGGAGGGACAACCCCATGGAAATAATCGTATGCGTCAAGCAGATTTTAGATCCTGAAGTTTTAAGGTTTAATGTTGGGGCTGGAAGGCTGGAAGAATTCTATTATGTTATGAACCCCTACGATAGAGCAGCTCTGGCAGAGGCTTTAAGGCTTAGAAGCATACTGGGCGGAAGTGTAACAGCAATTTCCCTTGGCGGAGAGGAGGCCCATGAGGCTTTAAGAATAAGCTTAACCATGGGCGCAGATAGGGCTGTTCACGTTCAAACTGGCGGGGCCTTGGACCCCCACACCACCTCGAAGATTCTGGCTGAAGTTATTAAGGGAATATCCTACGACCTCATCCTATGCGGTTCCAGATCAATAGACACAGATGGCAGATATGTTGGGGTGGGCATAGCTGAGGAGCTAAAGATTCCAGTGGTTTGCGGTGTTACTAGGCTTGACCTTTCAGATGGCAGGTTTAAAGTCTACAGGAAGCTTAGAGGAGGCGACAGAGAAATTCTTGAACTTCAGCCTCCAGCTGTCTTAACGGTTGAAGAAGACATAGCCCAGCCAGTCCACGCAACTCTCAAAACCTACGTTGAAGGATTAAAGAAGCCTGTGGACAAAGTTAAGCCTTTAAGCCTAGAAGTTAAACCCCGAACCATCATTCTTCAATACGTCCAGCCCAAGCCTAGAACCAGAAAAACCGTCTTAAGCTTTAGCCCTTCAGCTTCAGAAAGAATTAAGATGCTCATGAGTGGAGGGCTGAAGGAGAAGGCCTCCAAAAGGGTTGTTGAAGGAAGCCCTGAGAGGCTTGCAGCCGAATTCTTAAGTTTTCTCGAGAAAAACAAGATTCTTAGGGCTACTCGGCCATAACGCTGTCGAAATCTACTCCTGGGACGATGCTTGGTTTATCCAGAAGCATTGCGTCTTCAGGGTTCCATCCAATGAGCAAGCTTTCACCGGGCTTCTTTCCTAGGAGGCCCTCCTCTCCTCCCTTTTCAATCCTGAATTCCCTTCCATCCTTAAGCTGAACTAGGATAGTTACGTCGGAGCCCCTGTAAATGGAACCCATATACTTTGATTCAATCTTGTTTTCGCATTCCTTTGCCTCATCGCCCAAATAGATTTTCTCAGGTCTGACGGCATAAACTAGCTTAGTTCCTTTCTCAAGTTTCTTTTCTTTTAGGGTTCCCTTCAATTCTCCTATCTCTGTTCTAACGCTAACCTGCTCATCAATCTTTACAACTTCACCCTTAAACATGTTTATGTCTCCAATGAACTTAGCCACGAAAACAGTGGCAGGGTTATTATAGATCTCGGTTGGGGTGCCTATCTGCTCCACCATCCCCCTATTTAAAACCAGAATCCTATCAGCCAGTATCATTGCCTGCTCTCTGCTATGCGTAACATATATGAAGGTTATGCCAAGCTTCTTCTGCAACCTCTTAAGCTCTATCTCCATTTTCTGTTGGAGTTTAAAGTCGAGGTTAGCCATAGGTTCATCGAGGAGGAGGACGCTTGGCTTGATGATGAGGGAGCGGGCGAGGGCAACTCTTTGCTGCTGGCCTCCACTAAGCTGGGTGGGCCTCCTGTCACCTAAGCCTTCCAAGCCTACAAGCTTCATTATCTCTTCAGTCTCCCTAGCTATCTTTGCCTCATCGTACCCCCTCATCTTTAACCCAAAAGCAATGTTTTCCCTAACTGTCATGTGGGGGAAAATGGCGAAATCCTGAAAGACGAGTGAAACATCCCTCTTATAGGGTGGAAGACCCTCCACGTTTACGCCGTTGATGTAGATTTTTCCTGCATCCGGCTTCTCTATTCCAATAATGCATTTTAGAAGGGTTGTTTTACCTGAAGGGCTTGGTCCTACGATTACGAAGAATTCTCCTTTGTTTACTTGGAAGGTTATGTTGTTTACGGCTGTGGTGTTTCCGAATTTTTTTGTTAGTCCTTCTACTTGGACGGCAGCCTTCTCCACAGG
>QMYD01000010.1 GCA_003662485.1 Candidatus Hecatellales archaeon
ATCATCTGAGCCTTCTTCGACTCCTTAGCCAGCAGGTCAGCCAGCCTACCCGTGTTCACGGGATCCAGGTGTGCATCCACCTCGTCGAAGACGTAGAAGGGAGCCGCCCTAGTGAGGCTTTGGAGAGCGAAAATATAGCATACGGCTACCACAGATTTTTCTCCTCCACTGAGGCCGGTGACGGGCATGGGAGGCTTCCCCGGAAACTCGACGATGAGGTCTAGGCCTCCGCTGAAAGGATCTTCTGGGTTTTGAAGCTGAACCCAGCCTCTTCCACCTGTTATGGCGCTGAAGGTTTCGGCAAACCTCTGGTTTAGCTTGTCTAGGGCAGAGTAGAAGGCCTCCTTCTTCTCCCTCTCCACCTCCTCTATGAAGTTTAAGATTTCCCTCTTCTCCTCCTCCAGCCTGTTTATCTTGGAGGATAATCCCTTATAATCCCTTTTCTGGGGCTCGTAAAGGGTTAGGGCGCTCATGTTAAGCTGGCTGTAAAGCCTTTCCCTCTCCTCCTCAAGCCTTCCAGCCAGAAGCTCTGCAACCTTAACCTCCACGGCTGACGGCTTCAAAGGCTTCTCATAGCCTAGCTCCCTCAACCCCTTCAAGCATTCATCGTATTCCATTTGGAGGCGGAAGCCCTGCTGCTTCAGCTCGTTAAGCCTACCCTCCAGTTCCCTTATTTGGTCAAGAAGCCTTCCATAGCTTTCATCCAGCCTTCTTAAGGCTTCCCCGAAGCGTTTGTATTCCTCCCTTTTTGAGGCCATAAGCTGGGTTAGCCTGTCCCTTTCAGCTGTAAGCTCCTTCACCCTCTCATTTATCCTCGAAATCTCATTCACGGTTTCCTCCTCAAGCTTGAGCTGGCGTTTAAGCTCTCTTTGAAGGCCCTCCAACTCCCTCCTAACCGTGGCTTGGTTTGGAAGGTAGAGGTTTTCAAGGGTTTCTTGGAGGGACTGGATTCGACTGTTAACCTCGTTCAGCCTGGCCGAAAGCTCTGCAACTTCGCCTTCAAGCTGAACCTTTTCGCTTTCAAGCGAGGTTACGTATTCCGGCCTAACCTTAACCCTAAGTTTTTCAGCTTCACCCCTAAGCTTTGAAAGTTCAGCCTCCACAACGGCTTTTCTCCCTTCTAGCTCATTCACCTTCGACCTAAGCTTTTCCAGCTTATTGTTGAGTGAGTAGATTTTCCGGTTAGCCTCCAATATTAGCCTCCTATTCCTTGCGAGGTTTGCTTTCAGGGTTTCTTGGTCTGAGTCGAGGAATCTTAGGTTGTCTTCGTGGCGGACCTTTTCGGATTCAAGCCTCACCAGCTCCTTTCTAAGCCTTTCCAAGTCGGCTCTACGCCTCTCAAGAAGCCTCTCAAAGGTTAGCACGGTTTCCCCCACGGTGTTTATGGTTTTCTCGCTGGGAACAACCTCGGAGAGGTCGATGGGCTCCCTGTAGAAGCCTACGGTCAGCCTTGGGCCTGGCTCGAAAACCTCACCCTCCGGGGTTACGGCTCTGAAGCCCTCCCTCGAAGCCTTTAAAGCCGTTTCCGGGGTGGAGGCGAGGAAGGTGTCGCCTAAAATGAAGTTTACGGCGGGCTTAAACCTGGCTGGGGCTTCAACGAAGCTGGAGAGGGGGCCTGATAGGCCTTCCATCCTCGGCCTAGCCATCGGCTTCACGTTTTTAACCTCAGATAAAGGTATGATTTTGACCCTTCCAATCTTCGCCCGCTTCAGGCTTTCAGCACACTTCTTCACTGTTTCCAGGTTTTCAACTACGAGGGCTTGAAGCCATCCTTCGGCTGCGGCTTCCACGGCCCTCTGATATCGGGCTGGAATCCTTATTCGGCTTCTAAGCCTCCCGTAAACGCCTTTCAGAGTTCCCATGGAGGCGAGGCTTTCCAGCAGGCTGAAGGCCTTCTCCTCTGAGAGGATTCTTTCGGCTAGGTCCCTCTTAGACTTAAAGGCTGCAACGTTGAGCTTAGCCTTCTTTGCCACGGCTTCAGCTCTCCTTATTTCTTCTTCAGCCCTGGCTATTTGCTCCCTAACCCGCTCTAAGGCCTTAACTGTTTCCTCGAGGCCCTTCTCCTCCTTCTGCCTGAACTCCTTAAGCTTCTCCAGCCTCTGGGTTAGGTTGTTGAAAAGCTCCTCCAGCGACCTCCTCTTATCCTCCATGGAGGATATCTGGCTGAGGATGCTTGCCTCCCTCTCCCCTTCACCTCTAATCCTAATGTAGATTTTACCCCTCTCCGACTCTAACTCCCTAATCCTTTTTTCGAGTTCCCTAAGTTTTGAGACGTTAGATTCAAGGTTGGCCCTTACATCGGTGATTTTGGAGGATAACCCCTCTATTTTCCTCCTTTTTTCGGCTAGGTAGGCTTCAAGCTCCTCCTTTTCGCCGAGCAGTCTTCTAAGCTCCCTTCTGGCTTCGAGGTTTTGAGTTTTAAGCCTTTCCAGCTGGGCTTTCCTCTCCTCCACCCTGGCTTCAAGGTTTCTAATGGTAGACTTGATGGATGTCAGGGTTGACCTTTGAACCTCTAGGGTAGCATTTAGGTTTCCAAGCTGAGCTTGAAGCTGGACAAGCCTGTCTCCACCCTTATCCACAACCTCCCTAGCATATTCGCCGTATTCTTCTTGAACCCTCCGCCTTTCAGCTTCAAGCTGGCTTCTCCTGTTTTCGAGCTCTCCCAACTGGCTGGTCAGCCTTTTAATGGTTGACTGAACTTCTTCAAGCTCCTTGAATAGGGATTCAGCCCTAACGGAGAGTCTTACAGCCCTAAACCTTTTTAGGAGATCCGAGAGGTAGTTGTAGCTTAAAACTATGTTTCTACCTGCTTCAAGCTCGATTAGCCTAAGCCTGATTTCCTCGTATTTTCCCTTCGCAACCTTAATGTTTACTTCAGCCTCCCTTAGCTCGCCTTCAGCCTCCTTCCGCTTCCTATCGTATTCGGCTATTCCAATGATTTGCTCCACAGCCCTCCTACGCTCCTCTGGGGGGCTTTCAGCTATGCGCATGGTGGTTCCCTGGAAGATTATGTTCATCCCCCCGATTAACGAGGCCATGGAGAGCAGGTCTACGAGGGCGTTCCAAGAATACTTCACCCCGTTAACCTTAAGGGTGCTGGTTCCATCAGCCGTAACACTCCGGGAAATTACAACCTCGTCGGCGTCTATGGGAATCTTCCTGTCCGTGTTGTCTATGTGGATGGTGACGGAGGCCCTCCTCGCCCTCTGGTATTCCTCATTCCCGCTGAAAAGCAGGTCTGGGAAGCTTTTAATCCTGAGGGATCGAGTGCTTCTCTCACCCAAGACGAATTGGATGGCGTCGACAATGTTGCTTTTACCCGAGCCATTAGGGCCTACAATAACGTTTAGCCCCCGGTCAAAAGTTAGCACAGTCTTGCGGGCGAAGGTTTTAAAGCCTGAAAGCTCAAGCCTTTTAACAAGAACCATGACTAAGGAATAGTTTAAAGGTGAAATATTAAATTAAGGTTAATATCCTGATTTCTGCAAGTATACACGGGTTAAACATTACATTTTGCATTGAAGCCGAAAGCTTATTCAAGTTGGAGGAGGGGTTTAGGGGGAAAGAAGCCTTTGGAAAGCCGCTTTCCAACCGAAAGACTTAGAAAACTCAGGGAGGCCCTTGAAGGGCTTAAACTTGAGGGCTACCTTGTCTTCCACCCAGCCAACATCCACTATTTCACGGGAAGCCAGCAGGCTGGGGAGCTCTCCCAAGCACTACTCATAACACCAGACAGTGCAATACTCTTCCTCCCAGAGATGGGAGCCTACCAGGTTTCAAGAGAGTTGAAAGCGAAGGTTGACCTGGAGGTTTCAAGAGTTGGGGAGGAAGCCCTAACCAGGCTTAGAAAAGCCGTTCAAGCCTTCAAATTACTGGGGTTTGACGATGCCTCCCAAGCAAGGCTTACAAAGCTGAGGGTTGGAGGAGTGAAGCTTAAAGCTCACCCCGAGATTGCTGAAGGGCTTCGAATGGTTAAGGATGAGGGGGAAATAAGGGCGATGAGGAAGGCTGCCAGCATTCTTAAAAGGGGCTTCAGGGCAGTTTTAAACGTTTTAAAGCCTGGAATTAGAGAGTTTGAGGTTGCAGCGGAAGCCGAATACGCCTTGAGGATGGGGGGATCTGATTTCTACGCCTTTCCAAGCTTGGTGGCTTCGGGTGGGAGGTCAGCCTACCCCCACGGGCCTCCAACAAGTAGAAAGCTTAGGAGGGGTGATGTGGTAGTCGTGGATTTGGGGGCGAGGTTTTCAGGCTACTGCGTGGATGCTACGAGAACCTTCCTGATCGGAGAAGCCAAACCGACTGTCTTAAAAGCCTACCAAGCGGTTTTGGAAGCCTATAAGATGGCTGCTGGAAGGGTTAGGCCTGGAATGAGTGGGAGCGAAGCAGACGAATATGCGAGGAGGCTTCTTCAAGCCCGAGGCTTTGGGGAAGCCTTCACCCACGGCTTAGGGCATGGGGTAGGCTTGGAGGTGCATGAAGCCCCAAGACTTTCACCTTCTAGTAGGGATCTCCTTAAGGCTGGTTCAACCTTCACCCTTGAGCCAGGCGTCTACCTGCCTGGCAGGTTTGGAATCAGGGTGGAAGACACCTTCCTACTGGCTGAGGATGGAGTTAAACCCCTAACAGGCTGGGTTGAGAAAGAAACATTATTAGTTTGAGTATACTCACAAACTTCTAACCCTAGGCGGGAAGCTGGAATGGCTGAAGGCGGAATTCTGCTGAATAGGATCTTGGATACTACGCTTAGGGAGGGTGAGCAGGCTCCCAGCGTGTATTTTAGGCCGGCTGAGAAGTGCACCATAGCCGAAATGCTCTACCACGTTTTAGGTGAGAAAGGCCTGATAGAGGTAGGCCAGCCCTACAGCCCCAAATACCGGGAGGGTGTAGAAGCCGTAGTAAAACACTTTAAGGAGAAGGGCTACAAGCTTGGGAAACTGCTGGCGCACTGCAGAACCCTGAAGGAGGATGTGGAAATAGCCCACCAGTGCGAAGCCGGGGGTGTCGTAGTTTTCATGGCTCCCTCCGACAGGCATCTCCAAGCCAAGTTTGGAGGCAAAATCTCCTATGAGAAAGCCCTCCAAATGATTGCGGAGTCCATAGAGTTTGCTAAGCGTGACCTCGGCTTCAAAATGGTTCAGTACACCCTTGAGGATGCCACTAGTGTGCCCCTAGACAGGCTTATAGAGGTTTCAAGGGTTGCGGAAGAGGCAGGCGTAGACGTGGTTAGAATTCCTGATACGAAGGGGCAGGCTGAACCCGAGGGCTTTGGCCAAACCATTAGGGCTCTAACCTCCAGCATTAAGGTGGCCGTAGACGTTCACTGCCACAATGATAGAGGCTTAGCCATAGCCAACAGTATAAGCGGGCTTCGGAACGGAGCCACAGGAGTCCACGTAACCGTTATGGGTATAGGCGAGCGATGCGGAATAGCAGACCTCGCCACGCTGGCGGATAACCTGGAAACCTTCTACGGCGTTAAAACAGGTGTAAACTTTAAGCTTATCCCCAAGCTTTACAGCTACGTGGAGGCAGCTTCAGGCCTGGTTATTCCCCCGAATTTCCCAATCCTAGGGAAGTTCGCCAGAACTCATAAGGCTGGAATCCATCAGAAGGCTGTGCTGAAGGATCCCTCCACCTATGAGACCATAGACTGGAGCAAGTATGGGCTTGAAAGGGAATTCGAGTTTGGAGCCATGCAGACTGGAGACCTCGTAGACCTCCTCCTCCAGGGATTCAACGTGCCGGAGGAGTTGAAAAAGGCGATTGTAGAGGAGATTAGGGAGATCTCCGTTAGCAAGGGTAGGCCTTTAAAGAGGGCTGAGGTTAGGAGGCTTATCGAAGAGAAAACTGGCATAAACTTGGAAGACAGGATTGCTGTTGGAGGGGAGGTTGACGCCCTAATCTTCCTGAAGGTTAAACCCTCCTGCGACGAGCTTACGCTGATCAAGAACATCCGACAGAAGTTTCTAAGCTATGGCTACCCCGTCATCATTAGGGATATCGCTGGAGGATGGGACTTCGTAATAGATGTGAGAGGTGTTAGGGATCCAGCCATCCTAGACAAGATAACGGGTGAAATAAGGCGGGAAAACAGGGAAATCCTTGAAACGAGCACCTCAATAGTTTTCGACGAATATAAGTAGGCTTTTTAAACAGCCAAGACACAAACCTTTTTATACCACCCCTCTAAACATACAAGTCGGAACCTAAGGTGCAGGCATAAGCTATGGGTGATAAAGCCTCGAATGTTTCCCGCCCAGCGGGATGGGGGGGTGGCTGCTTCTCTGGGAAACTTACCCCGCTGGAAGGGGTGGTGACTAGCAATCCTTGTATGCTGTAATTGTGGGTTTAAGTGGGGTAGGGCAGAGCCTCGCTAAAACCCTTATAAAACGAGGCTACGACGTCGCCATCATAGACAAAAACCACGAACGCTGCGAGAAGTTCTCCTCCGAACACGACGCCCTCGTCATCTGTGGGGATGCCGTAGAAAAGGATACGCTTAGGGATGCTGGGGTGGAAAAGGCTGACGCACTCGTAGCCGCAACTGGAGATGACTCCGTAAACCTGATGATTGTCTCCATGGCTAAGGAGTTTGGAGCGAAAAACGTGGTGGCTGTGGTTAGAAACCCAGAGCATGTGGAACTCTTCAAGAAGGTTGGGGTTAGGGTTATAGTGCCAGACGAGGTTGTAGCCGAACACCTATACCAGCACCTCTACAGGGTTAAGGACTTCCTCATCCTAGGCGAAAACCAAGCTGAAATCTTCGTGGTGAAAGTGGAGAACGGCTCAGGTAAGCCCATCGAGAAGATTGGAATCCCCAATGGAAGCTCAATCCTCGGCGTTTACAGGAATGGTAAGCTTCGTGTTTCACCGCCAGCCGATACAACCCTTCAAAGCGGAGATGAGCTTCTCGTCTTCACAGTGAAGCCTAAGCCAGACCACATTAGGAAGGTGGTTGAAGCCTTCGCCAGGGAAATTTAGACCCTCCTCCTCTTCTTGAGTCTTGAAAGCTCCCTCCAAGTGTAGGGGGACAAAACTGCTAGCACTGGGAAGATTTCAAGCCTTCCAGCCCACATTCCAAAGACGAGTACAGCCTTAACAGGGTCTGGAAGACTTGCTGAAACAGGGAGGAGGCAGGGGCCAACATTCCCCTGCGCTGAGAGAGCTCCTGAAACGGCTATTAGAGGGTTGAAGCCTCCAAGCAGGCTTATGAGAACTCCCTCAAGAATTATTAGGATGAAGTAGGCTGAAACAAAGCTCATAACCCTGAAGATTTCAGCCTCCCCAACCACGTGGCCTCCAATCTTGAAGGGTTTGATAGCTCTCTCGGGGAGGGTTGCCCTAAAAACCGTGTAGTGCACAGCCTTAACCAGCACAACAATCCTGATAATTTTTATGGCTCCACCCGTTGAGCCCAAGCCTCCCCCAATAAACATTAAGATAGTTAAAATCCAGGTGGTGATGTTTGGAAGCTTTGATATGTCGGTGAGTGTGTACCCCGTGGTGGTTAGAATAGAGGCTACATGGAAAACCCCGTAGCGGATGGAGTTCCAGAAGCCTTCACCACCGTTAAAGGCTAGGTCCATGCTAACTAGGAGGGAGGCTACCGCAAGAATTAGGAGGCATGCCTTAAACTCAACGCTGAAAAGCATTTTAAGGCTCCTATGGGTTATGGCTCGAATGTAAACTATGAAGTTAGTAGCACCCACAAGCATGAAAACGATGAGGATGGCTTCAGCTGTTGGATTACCAAAACCCCCAATGCTGGCGTTTCTCGTGGAGAAGCCCCCCGTGGAGAGAACGGTGAAGGCGTGGGCTACAGCGTCGAAGGGATCCAAGCCTGCCAGGAAGATTAGGGCGAGAATGCAGGCAGCCGTGTAGAGCAGGTAGAGCTTCCACATGTATCTCACGGTTTCCTTGGTGCTGGCTAGAGCCTTCTCCTCCCTCGCCTCAGCCCTATAGAGCCTCCAAACACCCATGCCGCTCGGGGAGACGAAGAGGAGGAAGAAGAGGATTATCCCTATCCCGCCAACCCACTGGGTTAAAGCCCTCCAGAGGAGGAGGCTTTTAGGAAGCGATTCCACATCTGCGATAACCGTCATACCCGTGGTGGTGAAGCCTGACATGGCTTCGAAGTAGGCGTCTACAAGCCTCATACCCGCAATGTAAACGTAGGGTACAGCACCTATAAAGGAGACGAGAAGCCAGCCCAGCGAAGAAATTATGAAGGCCTCCATTAGGGAAACCTCACCCATGCTGCGCTTGTGATATAGGATGAAGCCTACAGCCGTTACCAGTAGGGCATATAGTATGAAAAAGGAGAACTCTGAGGTTTCACCGTAAATCCAGGCTGCCACGGCTGGAAGGAAGAGGGTTAGGCCGGCTGCCCTAACCACGCTTGCTAGGCCCGCCGAAACGTTTCCAGCCACAGGCTGAACACCATAATTGGCGTGGAGACCCTTTCAGGCTTCAGCCTCTATCTTCTTAAGCTGGCGGAAGTACATTTCAACAATTTCGTCGACGGTGGTGGCGTCCTCGGGAGCCTTATCCGTCCGATATCTCCCCGTAAACCTTGGAAACCTGATAGCCAAACCGCTTCCAGCCCTAATCCTATCCATGGCGCAGGTGTGAACAGGGCTGAGCGTTATCTCCGCCCCCACAATCTCTAATACGACGGCTGGAACAAACCACACATCGGCTTCAAGCTGGGATTCAACCCTAGCATGCCTATGCGGAATCACATAATTTTTGAAAAGCTCTGGGAGTTTTGCCAGGTCTTCGTCGGTGAAGCCTGTTCCAACCTTGCAGACGGTTCGGAAGACGTCTTCCTTCTTGTCGTAGGCGGCCATAAGGAGGGCTCCATAGGTTCCAGCCCGCTTCCCCCTACCATGGAAGGCTCCCACAGCCACCAAGTCAACGGTGTCGGTTAGAACAGACTTATAGTCTCGCTTATATTTTATCCAGAGCCATCCCCTCGCACCAGCCTGGTAAATGGAGTCGGAGCCCATGCTCTTAACAACCACACCCTCACAGCCGTCCTCAATAGCCTTCTCAAAGAATTTCTCCAACTCCTCCACGCTGTCGGTTATTATGGCCTGGGAGAGCTGAACCCTATCCGACTTCTCTATGATTTTCTCCAGCCTCCCCCGTCTTTCAGGTAGTGTTTTGAGGGTGTAGTCTTTTCCGTCGGCGTAGAGGAGGTCGAAGCAGAAGAGGGCTATAGGATACTGCTCCATAGCCTCCTCTATCCCGTATTTACGCCTCCTATGCATGAGCTCCTGGAAGGGGAGCATCTCCCCGCTGTCAGGGTTTATGGCAACCCCCTCAGCCTCAATAATGGCCTCCTTAGCCTTAATATGCTTCCTAGCCAGCTCGCAAACATCAGGATAGTGGTGCGTAATATTCTCAAGCCTTCTCGAAAAAATCGTAACTTGGTCGGCCTGCTTGTGAATTTGAAGCCTCTCCCCGTCATACTTGTATTCGGCTATAGCCTTCCCACCAATCTTGGAGAGGATTTCCTCAGCTGAGGTGAGCCTTTCGGCTAGCATGGGCCTAATAGGCTTTCCAACCACCACGTGGAAGCCCTTTACGCCTTCAGCGCCCCCCTCAGCCACAGCCTTCGCCACCCCTCCAAGGTCTGAGGAGAGGTTGTATGCTCTTTCAAGGATGGGCCTATAATCCTTGGAGCCGCAGAAGGCTATGGCTAGGGCGTCCAGGATGGTCATGTCCGCCACGCCCAGCCTAAGCCTCCCCGTAACCGTTCGAACAAGATATTTAGCCTCATTAGGTGAGGCATTAGCCAGAAGCCCTGAAAGAATTTTTATTTTGAGGTCTTGGGCTCCCTCACCGGAGGCTTTGGCTATCCTGTCGAGGCCGTCGTAAACCTTCTCCACGGTTAGGGATTCCTGGAAGAGGGTGGCCTGGGAGCGCTTACCCATGAATTTGGCTGCAGCCTCACCTATGTCTCCCAGCTCCTTAACCGTTTTGTCGACAGCAGACTCAGAGGTTCCAGCCGCCATTGCAATAGCCTTAATGGCGAGTTTTTCAGCTATCCCCAGCTCTATTCCCATGTAGTCTGGGTAGAGCTTCCCCTGCGTTAAATATACAACCTTGTCGATGAGGTTGACGGGGGTTCTCTTAAACAGGTCTACGAGGTAGTCGGTTATTTCAAGCCTCTTGGTGGTTGCGTCTATCCGCTGGTAGACCTCCACCAGCAGGGAGTAATCCAACCTGGAGGCTGACCTCCAGAGAGCCTAGCAACCCGAAGCCTTAAAACTTTTCCATGTGGAGGATGCTTCGGAGGCTTCGCCTGGAGGGCTTCCAAGGCCTCTCAGCCGGATAGCCTATGGGGATAATTGCCACAGGCCTGCATCTTTCAGGGATTTCAAGCAGGCTTTTTACAGCCTTTTCGTCGAAGGCTCCAACCCAGCAGGCTCCAAGGCCTAGGGCGTAGGCTGCCAGCAGCATGTTTTGGACGGCTGCAGCCGTATCCTGAAGGCAGTATAGGGTTTCACCCCGAAGCCCATAGGAGCTCCTTGCCCTAGCCAAATCTGCGCATACCACTATTACTACGGGTGCTTCAGCTATGAAGGTCTGGTGGAGGGCTGCCTCAGCTAGGCCGCGTTTAAGCCTACCATCCCTAACCACGATGAACTCCCAGGGTTGAACGTTTCCAGCGGAGGGAGCCCACCTCCCAGCATCAAGAATCCTTGTTAAGGCCTCCTCCGGGAAGGGTTCAGGCTTAAAGCTTCTAATGCTCCTCCTCCCATAGATGGCCTCGAACACGTCCAACCGCTCTCGCCCACCAAGCCTTTAAACGTAAGAGGAAATAAAATATAGCGGTTAAAATGACTGGCAGCTATGCTGGAAGAATTCTCCGCGTAGACCTCTCCACCGGGGAAATCGAGATTGAAGAATTGGACTATGAGCTCGCCTGCCAATATGTTGGGGGGAGAGGCTTTGGAGCTAAAGTCCTCTACGACGAGCTTAAGGCTGGAGTTGACCCCCTAAGCCCTGAAAACATCTTCGTCCTGGCGGCTGGACCCCTCACCGGGACGGCGGCTCCAGCCTCTGGAAGGCTTTCAGCCTCCTCGAAAAGCCCGCTAACCGGAACCATTTTCGACTCAAACTGTGGGGGGAGCCTAGGCCCAGAACTTAAAAGGGCAGGCTTCGACATGGTTATCCTTCAAGGTAAAAGCCCAAAGCCCGCTTACCTCTGGATTAAAGACGGGAAGGCGGAACTTAGGGAGGCTGGAAGGCTTTGGGGGTTAACCGTAGACGAAGCAGATAGGGCACTGAAGGCTGAACTTGGAGACTGGGAGGTTAAAACCTGCGTCATCGGGCCTGCAGGAGAAAACCTCGTGCGGATGGCCTCCATCATAGTTGAGGGTCACAGAGCCTTTGGTAGGGGAGGCCTTGGCGCTGTTTTAGGCTCGAAGAACCTTAAGGGCATAGCCGTTAGGGGGACGGGGGATCCTCCTCAACCCGCCAACCCTCACGCCTTCAAGAGGGAGGTTAAGCTTGTACTTGAAGTTTTAAGGCGTAACCCCGTTACGGGGGATAGCCTTGGAAGGTATGGAACCCCCATGCTGGTTACCCCCGTGAATAAGGCTGGAATTTTCCCCTTGAAAAACTTTCAGGAGGGCTTCTCCGAGGAGGCTGAAAAGCTTAGCGGCGAGGAGCTCATGAGAGCTTTTGAAGTGCGAAGGTACGCCTGCTATGGCTGCCCTATAGGCTGTGGGAGGCTTACAAGGCTTCCGGATGGAAGATTTACGGGGGGGCCGGAATACGAGAGTATTTGGGCTTTAGGGCCTAACTGCGGCCTCTTCGACCTTAAAGCCATAGCTCACCTCAACGACCTCTGCAATAGGTATGGGCTTGACACCATTTCCATGGGTGGAACCCTCGCTTTCGCTCTTGAAGCCTTCGAGAGAGGCCTAATTACGGAGAAGGATACGGGAGGTGTTAAGCTCAGCTGGGGGAAACCTGAAGTTTTATCCCTCCTCATAGAGGACACAGCCTACCGTAGGGGCTTCGGAAGGCTGCTCGCCGAGGGTTCAGCCAGGCTTTCCCAGCAGTTCGGAGGCTCAGAGTTTGCTGCCCACGTGAAGGGCTTGGAGATTCCGGCTTACGACCCTAGGGGAGCTAAGGGGATGGGCTTAGCCTACGCAACCTCTAACAGGGGAGGCTGCCACCTCAGAGCCTACCTAGTGATGAGCGAAATCTTCAGTAGTCCAAGGTATTTGAACCCGCTTAGGGTTGAGGGTAAGGCTAAGCTTGTCCGAAGCCTTCAAGACGTGTACGCCATGCTGGATAGCCTCATCACCTGCAAGTTCACAGGCTTCGCCCTCTTCCAAACCCTCGAATACGAGCCCAAGTTTTATGCTAGGCTTCTCACCACAGCCACGGGCTTCTACTTCGACGAAGAGGAGTTCAGGAAAACCGGGGAGCGCATTTACAATTTGGAGAGGCTTTTCAACGTTAGGGAGGGCTTCGACTACCGGAGTGACGTGCTGCCAGCCAGGTTTTCCAGCCCCCTACCCGAAGGCCCATCGAAAGGCGAAGTCCTCCAGCTTGAAGCCATGCTAGCCGAATACTACAAGATTCGGGGGTGGAACTTCGCTGGGCAGCCCACCGACGCCAAGCTTGCAGAGCTCGGAATAATCTCGGAGCCTAGGTGGCCTAAAATCCAGGTGGCCTTAGACCTTAGGGACCTAGAGGAAGCCTTACGGATTGGTGAGGCAGCCTACCGTGGGGGGGCTGAATGGGTTGAGGCTGGAACCCCCCTCATCAAAAGCGTGGGGATGGAGGCGGTTAGAAGGCTTAGGCAGTGCTTACCCTCAGCCACCATCGTAGCAGACCTTAAAACCCTCGACACAGGATGGCTTGAAACGGAGATAGCAGCTCAGGCTGGAGCGGACATCGTATGCCTTTCAGGCTTAGCCCACAACAACACGATTAAGGATGCCGTGGGCTGCGCTAGGAAGTATGGGGTGAAAATCATGGTGGACCTCTTAGAAGTTAGGGACCCCATTCAAAGGGCGAGGGAGCTGGAGAAGCTTGGAGTAGACTATATCTGCGCCCACACGGGCATAGACATCCAGCGGGATAAGGCTGAGGAAATAGATAGAAAATTTGAGGTACTCTCCAAGCTAGCCTCAGCTGTTAAGGTGCCTGTGGCTGCTGCAGGAGGAATAAGAGCTGACACGGCTAGGAGAGTAGTCGAGAGCGGGGTGAAAATCCTCGTAGTGGGCGGAGCCATAACCAGGGCTTCAAACCCTGAGGCTGCGGCTAGGAAAATTCTGGAGGCCATACGTGGCTGAGAGTTATTTTTTTAAGATATTCGGCCTATTAAACTATCAAACCCCCTTTAGGCCCTTTAGGGTGGAAGAATTCCTTGTCTGGGAAAGAAAGGCTGGTAGTAGACTTTAGAGAGGTTGGAAGGGAGCATGTTCCACTGGTAGGCGGGAAGGTAGCGAACCTAGGTGAAATGCTAAGTATAGGTATACCCGTCCCACCAGGCTTCGCCATAACCGCCCACGCTTACAGGAGATTCGTGGAGGAAACAGGACTCCAAGAGAAGATTTTCAAGCTTATCAGGGAGTCTGGCATTAAGCCAAGCTCCCCTGAAGCCTACACCACTGTTTCCGAGAAGATTAGGAAGCTCGTAGAGGATACACCTATGCCCGAATACCTGAAGAAGGAAATCTTGGAAGCCTACCGGAGGCTTTCCAAAAGCCTTGGCTTGAAAAACGTTTTGGTGGCGGTGAGGAGTAGTGCTACGGCTGAAGACCTACCCGACGCCAGCTTCGCAGGCCAGCATGAAACCTACCTAAACGTTTCCGGGGAGGAAAACCTGTTAAAAAGTGTTCAGAAATGCTGGAGCAGCCTGTATACGCCTAGGGCCATCTTCTACAGGGAGCAGAAGGGCTTCGAGCATGGGAAAGTCTACATTAGCGTGGCCGTTCAGAAGATGGTTAACAGCAGGGTTGCAGGCGTCATGTTCACGATAAACCCAACCACAGGTGATCAAAGCCAAATTGTTATTGAGGGAAGTTGGGGTCTAGGCGAAGCCGTGGTCTCCGGAAGCGTAACCCCAGACCACTACGTGGTGGACAAGGAAACCCTCCAAATCCTCGAAAAGAAGATAGCGAGAAAACATATGGAAATCGTTAGAGACCCCAAAACGGGTGAAAACGTTCACTTGGAGGTCCCCCCAGACAGGCAGGAGCAGCCCTGCCTAACCGACGAGGAAATCAAGTATTTAGCCCAGCTCGCCAAAAAGATCGAACAACACTACGGGACACCCCAAGACATTGAATGGGCCATAGACAGGGATTTACCCTACCCCGAAAACATTTTCATAGTGCAGTCTAGGGCTGAAAC
>QMYD01000011.1 GCA_003662485.1 Candidatus Hecatellales archaeon
AGGAATGCCCAGATATCGCTGAACGAGTATGTGACCGTTAGGAAGGCTATGGTTCGCAACGCCTCCAGCATAACCCTCGCCCCCGTAGATGTCAGAATAGAATTCGACCCAGACTTCACCAACTTCGTTAAGTCACGCCTGCTTGAAATGCCTTTGGTGGAGGGAGATATCGTCCTCCTCTCCGTTTTCGGGAACGCCATGCCCTTCACCGTAGCCAAAACCAGGCCTTCAGGCATAGTAAGGGTTACCTCTGGAACCATCTTCCAGGTTTTAAGCGAGCCAGCCCCGGAGAAGAAGGGTATTCCCAGGATAACCTACGAGGACATTGGAGGCCTTCATGAGGAGGTTCAGAGGATAAGGGAGATGGTTGAACTCCCGCTAAGACATCCTGAACTCTTCCAAAGGCTTGGTATTGAGCCTCCTAAGGGTGTACTGCTCCACGGGCCTCCAGGCTGCGGGAAGACGCTACTAGCGAAAGCCGTAGCCAACGAGGCTAACGCCTACTTCATCAACATCAACGGCCCAGAAATCATGAGCAAATTCTACGGTGAATCAGAGGCAAGACTAAGGGAAATCTTTCAGAAGGCTCAGGAGAACGCTCCAAGCATCATCTTCATCGATGAGATAGACGCTATTGCGCCTAAGAGGGAGGAGGTCGTGGGCGAGGTGGAGAAGAGGGTGGTAGCCCAGCTTCTCGCCCTCATGGACGGCCTTCAAACCAGGGGGAACGTCATCGTTATAGGAGCAACCAACGTCCCCAACATGCTTGACCCCGCCCTGAGAAGGCCTGGACGCTTCGACAGGGAAATCGAGATAGGCGTGCCAGACAAGGATGGACGCCATGAAATCCTACTCATCCACACAAGGGGTATGCCTCTCGCCAAGGATGTCGACTTAAAGAAGCTGGCTGAGATAACCCATGGCTACACGGGTGCGGATATAGCAGCCCTATGCAGGGAAGCCGCCATGAAGGCTTTG
The DNA here is from genome assembly GCA_003662485.1 of Candidatus Hecatellales archaeon. GTDB lineage: Archaea > Thermoproteota > Bathyarchaeia > Hecatellales > Hecatellaceae > B25. Next base: position 979 of record QMYD01000011.1, read on the forward strand.
AGAAGATATCTTCCAGACATAGACTTGGAGCAGGAGCGTATTCCACCCCAAATCTTGGAGAGTATGGAGATAAGGATGGACGACTTCATGGCAGCCTACAGGGAGATAACGCCTACAGCCATGAGGGAGGTATTCATTGAGGTTCCAAACGTCCGCTGGGATGACATTGGAGGACTGGAGGAGGTTAAAAAGGAGCTTAGGGAGGCTGTTGAATGGCCGCTGAAGTACCCCCAGGCCTTTGAGAGGATTGGGATAAAGCCTCCAAAGGGCATCCTCCTCTACGGGCCTCCAGGCTGCGGGAAGACGCTACTAGCGAAGGCCATAGCCACTGAAAGCGAGGCCAACTTCATAACCATTAAGGGACCCGAAGTCTTCAGTAAGTGGGTTGGAGAGTCTGAGAGAGCTGTTCGAGAGGTTTTCAGGAAGGCGAGGATGGCCTCTCCAGCCATCATCTTCTTCGACGAGTTCGATGCACTAGTTCCGAAGAGGGGGATGGGCTACGCCGACCAAGGCGTATCCGAGAGGGTGATAAGCCAGCTTCTAACCGAAATGGATGGAATCCTCAGCCTAGAAAACATCGTGGTGATCGGGGCTACAAACAGGCCTGACATCCTAGACCCAGCCGTCCTCAGACCTGGACGCTTCGACAAGCTCATCTACGTTCCACCCCCAGACGAGAAGGCCCGCCTTGAAATCTTCAAGGTTTACACGAAGAAGATGCCTTTAGGCGGGGATGTAAGCCTTAAAACGCTGGCCTCCCTGACTAAGGGCTATAGTGGAGCGGATATTGAGGCTGTCTGCAGGGAGGCTGGACTCAACGCTTTAAGGAAGAATATTAATGCTAAGGAGGTTACCATGGAAGACTTTAGGGAGGCCCTAGCCCACATAGGTCCAAGCATAACCAGCGAAATGGAGAAGTTCTATGAGAGCTTTGGAGCCACCTACAGGAAGCAGCTTGAGAAAACACTTATCCCTCCACCCATAGCCTAATTGGAGCGAAAATCTTTGTCCTTCAAAATTTGGAGGCTTGTACCCTTACACCAGAAGATCATGGAAACCCTACGGCAGCTTGGCTCCTGCACGGATGAGGAGCTTTTGAAGGCCCTGGACAGAGGAGGTGAAAATGTTAGTCCGGAAACCCTGAGCAGAGCTCTCCTCCAGCTTGAAGTTAGAGGCCTAATAAGGGTTTTAAGCGCCCCTAAGGGTAGGAGGAAGATAGAGGTCAGATAGCCTTTATAGGCTTTTTGGAGCCTTCCTATTTTGGGAGGCCTTAAGGTTGGGGGTTAACCTTGGAGACCTTGTACCCCGAAGGGAGATAAGTCTTGAGGAGCTTTCAGGGAAGAGCATAGCCATAGACGCCTATAACGCCCTATACCAGTTCCTCTCCATCATTAGGCAGCCCACTGGGGAGCCTCTCATGGATAGGGCGGGGAGGATAACAAGCCATCTAAGCGGCCTCCTATACAGGACGGCAAACCTCGTGGAGAAGGGAATAAAAGTCGTATACGTCTTCGATGGAACCCCGCCCTCGCTTAAGGAGGCTGAAATCAAGAGGAGGATGCAGGCTAGGGAGGAGGCTGCCATCAAGTATCAGGAAGCCTTAAAGAGGGGGGACCTCGAGGAGGTTAGGGTTTACGCTCAAGCCACAAGCAGGCTTGGAGATGACATGGTTGAGGATGCTAAGAGGCTTTTAACGCTTCTCGGGGTTCCCTGGGTTCAGGCCCCCTCCGAGGGTGAGGCTCAAGCCGCCTACCTTGCGGCTAAAGGCCACGTTTGGGCTTCCGCAAGCCAGGACTATGACTCCCTACTCTTCGGAGCGCCAAGACTGGTGAGAAACCTAACCATAACGGGGCGGAGGAAGCTTCCAAGGAAGAATGTTTACGTGGAGGTTAACCCGGAGCTCGTCGAGCTTGAGGAGGTTTTAAGGCAGCTTGGCATAGGGAGGGAGCAGCTAGTCGACTTAGGCATCCTCGTTGGAACCGACTACAATCCTGATGGGATAAAGGGGATAGGGCCTAAAACCGCCCACAAGCTGATTAGGGAGGAGGGAAGCCTTGAAAGGCTTGAAGGCTTGCTTAAGGCTAGGGGAGGCCTACCTGAAAACTGGAGGCAGATCAGGGAGATCTTCCTCAAACCAGATGTAACCGACGAATTCAAGATTGAGTGGAGGGAGCCCGACGTAGAGGGTGTGGTAGCCTTCCTCTGTGGTGAAAGAGACTTCTCTGAGGATAGGGTTAGAAACGCCTTGGAAAAGTTTAGGGCTGGGATGGGTGAGCTGAAGGCTAAGCGCACCTTAGATGCCTGGTTCGGCTAAGCCTTTAAAGGTAGCTGGAGATTCCCGGTATATCCTCCCTACCTAAAACCTTCCTAACAGCGTAAATTATAGCGTTGGCATACAGCAGTGTGAAGTCGGCTACATCCTCAGCTGGCGGGAGGAAAGGTAAACCCTCCACATCGTAGAGGATTTGAAGCTCATCCTCGAATTCAGGCTCATTCCTCCGCATCAAAAAGCATATTCTAAAGTTTTTTAGGGGTTCGAAGGCTAGGGCCCACTCTATCGAGGAATCCTCAAGCGGTGGAGGGTCGAGGAAGAAGCCTCCCAGCGCCTCAGCCACTCTTTCAGCCTCCCCACGCCTCACATGCTTCAAAACCTGCATCCTAATCTTTATCCCGTTTCTGATGAAGCTCTCGTGAGCCTGGCCTCCCTCAAAAAACCTTATGTTGACGAGTTTCACCTTTCCCGGGCCCCCTTAAACCCTGTAGCCGTAGGCTCCCCTTAAGGGGACGAAGGCCACGCTTAAAAGGTCTTCCCAGCTTAGGCTTCCGTCAGCCCGCTTCCTGGCAACCCTTAAAACCTGGTAGGTGTAGGGGTCTCCAACCGGGATTACGAGAATTCCGCCCGGTTTGAGCTGCTGGGCTAGGGGTGGAGGAATCCCGGGTGCAGCTGCGGTTACGAGAATCCTATCGTAGGGTGCCTCCTCAGGGTAGCCTAGCGAGCCATCCCCCTGGATAACCGTAACCCTCCCAGCGTAGGAGGTAGCTTCAAGATTTCTCCTAGCCATCTCAACCAGCCCACCAACAATCTCGATGGTGTAAACGTGGCCCGGCTTCTCAGAGCCCTTTGGAGCTACTATTTCCGCTATCACGGCGGCATGGTAGCCGCAGCCAGCTCCAACCTCCAAGATTTTCTGGCCCTCCTCCAACTCTAGGAGCTCGCACATGAGGGCTACCATGTGGAGGGCTGAAACCGTTTGACCCCAACCTATGGGTAGGGGAGTGTCAAGGTAGGCTTGCTCCCTAAGCCTCTCCGGAACAAACCTCTCCCTTGGAACCTTAAGCATGGCCTCCTCAACCTTCCGGCTTCTAATAACACCTTGGGCTTTAAGCTCCTCCACAGCCCTCCTCCTCTTCTCTTCAAAGCCTTCCAAAGCCTGAACTCCCAAACTTGAAAGGTTGGCTTCCACCAATTTTAAAATTTTAAATATTCAGCCTACTATCCTGACATCTTCCACCCTAATCCATGGGGCTACCAGCGAGTCTACCATCCTAAGGTTGGAGGCAACCCCTGAAATCTTCTCTAGAAGCTCATAGATGGTTCCAGCGAGCATAAGGCTTCGAATAGGCTTAACTAGGCTTCCATCCCTGATAAGCCATACGGGGGCTGCCACCACCGAGAACTCCCCGCTTTCAGGATTGCTACTGTGGGCTCCCTGAACGTAGGGCACATAGAAGCCGTAGCTGATTTCGGCTAGGAGCCCCTCAGGGCTGAGGTTTGAAGGCTCCACCACAAGGTTTGAAGGCTCAATAGTGGGGGTGGAGGCGTAGGAGGCTCTGAAAGCGTTCCCCGTGCTTTCAACCCCATCCCTGCAAGCCCGATAATGGTCGTAGAGGAAACCCCTCAAAACTCCACGCTCAATAAGGCTTGTCCTACGGCTCGGCGTCCCCTCATCGTCAAAGCTTGAAGTGTTCAAGCCTCCGGGGAGAAGGCCGTCATCAGTTAAGGTTAGAAGGGTTGATGCAATTCTCTCCCCCATTCGGCCTCGAAGGGGGGAACGCCCCCTCTGAACGTTTTCAGCCTTCAAGGCTGGGACCAGCGTGTAGGATAGGAGTGATAGGAGTGCTTGCTGGCCAAGGACTATGCAGGCTCTGCCCCCCTCAGCCTTTCCAGCGCCTAGGGCTGACAGTGCCATCCTAGCAGCCTCCCTACCAACCCAGCCTGCTTCAAGCTTAAGCCTCCTCGAATGATTGAACTCGAAGCAGGAGGGGGTGGTTTCGAAGCCTTCCTTAGCTAGGGTTGAGAGGTGGCAGTGGGCCCAGGTTCCCTTATCCTCAGCCTCAACGTGAAGGCTGTTGGCTAGGGCCCTTTGAACATAGATTAGGGAGACCCCTCCATCTGAGACCTTAACCCGCCTGTCCAGGCTTAAGGCTTCCCCCAGCATTTCTGAGGCCAGGCTTACCGCCTTTCCAACTTCGGCTTCAGCTATCTCGCCATCATAGGTTTCCTGGGCTTCCGGATAGCTTTCAGGGGAGGGGAGACCCCTCCAACCTTCCAAGGGCTGGGAAACCCTTGCAAGCTTCAGAGCCCTGCGAACGGTTTCCTCAACACCCTCCACGGTAAGCCTGCTCGTATAAGCGAAGCCCATTCGGCCTTGAAGGAAAAACCTGAAGCCCAAGCCTTCCTCCCGGAAGGTTTTAGCCCTCACAATTTGATCGTTTTCTATGGTGGCTGAAACCGTTCGAACCCTGCTTGCGTAGGCTTCACCCTCACCCCCAAGCGACTCGCAGAGCCTAACAGCTTTTAGGGCTGCGTCTAGGAGGCTTGGTTCTCCCATTAGTCTCTACCCCCAATCCTCAGGCTTCTAACCCTAATGGTTGGCCCCCCATCACTAATGAAGGCTGTTTGACCCTTCCCGCAGCGGCCAGGCCAGAGTTCGAAATCCCTTCCAACAGCTTCAACCTCCATGAGGGTTTCAAGGGTGTTCCCGGCGATGGATAGGTTTCTCACAGGCCTCCCCACCTCGCCCTTAACGATTTCATAGGCTTCTTGAACACCCACCTGGAAGGTTCCATCCATGTTGGTTTGACCACCCCTCAAAGCCTTCAAGTAGTAGCCGAACCTTACGGGTTCAAAGAGCTCCTCGAGGCTGTGGTCTCCAGGAGCCATAAAGGTATTCCTCATCCTAACAATGGGTGTATACCTAAAGTTTTCAGCCCTAGCGTTCCCCGTTGGTTCGGCTTCAAGTCTTCCAGCGGTTTCCCGATTGTGGAGGAAGCCTGTAACCCTACCCTGCTCGAGGATGGCAACCCTCCTAGCCCTAACCCCCTCATCATCGTAGGGTGAATAGCCGAAGGAGCCCTCTAAGCCTCCATCATCATAGATGGTTACGTGGTTTGAGGCTACCTGCCGGCCAGCTTGGTCGAGGAGGATGGAGCCTGAGAGGGCTAGGTCAGCCTCAGCCATGTGGCCTAGCGACTCATGGGCGAAGACCCCTACCACGCTCGGCCCGAGCACGGCTGGGTAGGCTCCACCCTTAGCCGCCACAGCTTCAAGCTGCCCTTTAACCCTATCCACAAGCCTCCTCTTCAAGGCTTCAATCCTAGCTTCCTCGAAGTATTCGAAGCCTAGGCTTGCTCCAGCCTCCTCGCTAGCTGTGGCGTAGACTCCAGCCTCATAGGCGGATAGGGTTACCCTAAGCCAGACGTAAACCTTCTCCTGGAGAACCCTTGCCCCCTCACTCGTGTAAACGTATTGGAGGCTGGAGAGGTCGAGGTATTCAACCGTGCAACTTCTAATCCTCCCATCAGCCTCCAGAAGGCTTCGGTTTAAACCCAGCGTGAGGGAGGCCTTCTCCTCGATGGGAACCTTGGAGGGGTGAACCTTAACCCCCCAGCGGAGTTTAACCCTTTCAGGCTTAACCTCAGCCAGCCTCACCGGGCTTCTAATCTCCTCCCCTATGGAGGAGGCAAGCTTAAAGGCTTCCTCCGCAGCCCTGCCAGCTGAGGTGGAATCCACGTTTGAGGTTGAGGCGTAGCCCCATGCGCCTTTAGCTAGAACCCTCACCCCAATCCCGCTTTCAAAGCCCTCCCTTGCAACCTCAATTCTGCCATCCTTAACGGTTATCCTCGTTTTCACCGTTTTTTCTCCCCTAGCCTCCACCAGTGAAGCACCAAGCTTCATCCCCACATCTAAGGCTTCTAGGAGAGCCTCCTCCAAGGCTAAAACCCTCCCAAAGACCTTATTTAGGCTTCTAGGCTTAAAGCGGGGAAAAAGTTTTTGGAGGCTTAGAGGATAGCTTAACGCTGGAGGAAGGCTTGGGAGGCTGGGTTAAGCTTAACCATCCACTCGTGGAGAGGCTTAGGAGGGTTAGGACAGGCTACTGGCTTCCAGGCGTAGACTACGCTGGAAGGGTTGCGGAGGCTGTTGAAGGCCTCGTCTGCGAAGGCGATATTGTAGCCGTATCGGAGAAGGCTATTTCAACCGCTTCAAAGTTTCTAGTGGATGAAGGGGAGGTTGAGCCTGGGAGGACTGCAAGGTTTCTAGCCTCCTTCTGGATGAGGAAGGTTTGGGGCTACTTCCTAGGCCCCCTCTGCAGGCTTAAACCCCAAACCTATAGGAGGCTTAGAGGCTACCCTAGGCTTGAGGGAGCCCGCCACAAGCAGTTAGCCCTCCAGAGGGCTGGAATCCTCCAAGCTCTCAAATTCGGCTCCGAAGGTGGAATAGACGCCTCAAACCTTCCAGCCTCCTACGTCAGCCTTCCACTCCCAAACCCAGGCTGGGCTGCTAGGAGAATTCACGAAGCCATCAAAGGCAGGCTTGGAGTTGAAGCCGCCGTTCTAATAGTGGATTCGGATAAGACTTATTCGCTGGGAGGTTTACATCTTGCCCCAACACCCACCAGCCTGGAAAACGTGAGGAGTGGAGGCGGCATTATATACTATGTTTTTGGCAGGCTTTTCAAGCTTAAGCCTAGGGCTACACCCAAAGCCTGGTATCCGCCTGGAAGCCTAACCCTGGATGAGGCTCTAGAAATGGCCGAACTCGCCCATCAGGCCATGAGCAGGGGGAAACCTAAAACGGTTTGGGATATGGCTGAAACCTTCGGGGTAAACCTGACAGGTGTAACCCTAACCATGCTTAAAAAGATACCCCACCACCCCATCGTCATCCTCAAGCGAAAGCAATTTTAAAATACTTAGACAAGACAAAAAATTTTAAAGCTTCGGGTTGTCGGGTTTGGCTAGAGCCTTCACCCTGATAACGGTTAGGCCTGGAAGTGAGGAGAAGGTTATTGAGGTTATAAGGGGTATTGAGGGTGTGAAGCGTGTCTACAGGGTTTGCGGCCCCTACGACATTATAGCTGAAATAGAGACTGAGGAGCTTTCAGCCCTAAGGGAAATCGTTGAAAACAAGATTAGGAAGATACCTGAGAGCAGGTCCTCCCTAACCATGATAGTTTTGGAGGGCTAAGCCTCTCCCCTCCCCTTTTCAACCTCAGGCTCAGAAATGGTTAGAAGGGATTCGGTGAGAGCTTCTAAGTCAACTTCAGCCTTCGCCCTCCAACCCACCGTTAAAACCTCATTTTCATCCTCGTGGAGGTATCCAAGCCTGGTAAACTTGTCTAGGATGATGGAAACCCTCCAGGAGGGAAGCTTGGAGGCGAGAAGCCTTTCAACCTCGCTTCTAGAAGCCTTCCCCTGCTTAGATGCTAGGTAGGCAAGGGTGGCAGCTAAGGCGGCTAAGTCGTCTATCCTCCAGCCTGAAGCCTGAGCGTCAGCAGCTGGTAGAGGCCCCCTAAAGGTTACAAGGAAGCGGGCTCTGTCAAGCCTAGCCTCCTCATCCAGGGTTTCCCCAGAATCCTCATAGACGATTTTAACTTGGAGGCCTAACTTTTCGAGTTCTCCGTCAAGCATCCTAACGATTTTCATGTAGTTTTTGCCTAGGCTTCTCCGGAGCTCCCAGCCCTTCACCCCAGGCGTCCTATGCCTTTGGAGGAGGAGAAGCTGGGCTGCCCTCTTCAGCCTCCTAGCGTAGGAAGCTTCCTCAGCCATGGCCTTCACCCTCCCTGTCCAGCGGGATGGCAAGCGAGTATTCGCCCCTAGGCTTTCCAGCAGTTTCAGGGGTTGGCTTAAGCTTAAGCTCTCCTGTAAGCCTGTCCTGGCTGAGGTGAACGTAGCCGTAGGTGGCTAGGAAGCTGACCAGGTAGGCTCTAGCCACAGTCTCCCTAAAGCTTCCAGCCCTAACAAAATTCCAGTAGGGGATTTCCCCTCCAGCCCTCTCCGCCTCAGCCTTAAGCTGCCTAAAGGTCTCCTCAAGCATCCCACGAAAATCTTCACTTAGGCTTAGGCCAAGGCTTTTGAGAGCCTCCCCAGAGGCTTCAGCCTCGCCTTCCTTTAGGGCTGGGGGTTCGGGGAGGCGGCTTTTCGGTTTAAGCCTAACCCAGTAGGAGGCTGCCTCCCTAAGCCTCTCACCAGTTAAAAAATCTATTTTAACTGTGGGCCTCCAAGCCTTTAGAAATGCTTCCGCAAGCTGGGGGATGGTTAGCTCAGCAACCCTCTCCCTAACAGTTTCAGGGTCTAGGATTCTAAGCCTGCTCCTCGCCCTAACCCATTCGTCTTGGAGCTCCACTACTCTTGCAAGGCCTCTTAGGGCTTCCCCGTCAAGGGTTAGCTCTGAAGGTTTAACCCAGCCTGGGAGAAGCCTCCTTAAGACTTCAAGCTCCCCAGCCACATCCACCTCGAAGGGATTAAAGCCCTTAGCCTCCACCTCCCTGCAAAGGTGGATTATTCTTAGGATGCGCTCCTCAGCCTGACCGGGCTTCACCCTCAACCACCGCCACCTCAGACTTCCCCCCAACCTTCTGGACAACGATAACCCTGGCCTCCTCGTCGAAGATGGGGTGATGCCAGGGCGTAATGACAATATATTGGGTTTCAGGATTCTCCCTCACGGTTTCAACGATAAGCCTCGCCACAGCCTCCCGATTCTTCGGGTCCATGTGCACATCAAACTCGTCGACTGCCCTTATCGGGGAGGCTACATGCTCCTGGAGGGCTAGGAGGAAAGCCATAATGGTGGTAGACCTTTCACCCCCACTCTGCGTGTAGGCGTCAAGTTTTACGGGTGGAGCTCCATGAAAGCCTACGGTTAGCTCCAAGCCTGCCTTCTCAAAGCTTTGGGGGTTAACCAGGCGGACCTCGCCTCTAGCCCCAATGGTTGAGAGCAGCCTCTGGTAGCTTTGATTTACCTTGGAGAGGACTTCTTCAAGCCTCCTAACCCAAACCTCCCTTCTAACATCTATTTCCTCTAGGAGCTTCCGCTTGTTCTCCTCGAGAACCACGATTTTACCCTTTAACTCCTCGTAAAGGCTTCTAAACTTCTCATAGAGTTTTTCCACCCTCCCCGAAACGTCGGAAAGTGTGGAAAGATGGATATTCACGGTTTTCAGTTCTTCAGCCACCTCCTGGGGGCTTCTGTCCGTGTAGACTCTAGGCCCAGCCTTCTCAGCTTCAACCCTCGCTATTTCAAGGTCCTCCCTAACCTTCTCCATTTCCCTGTATAGGCGTTTAAGCTCAGATTCTAGCTCTTTAAACTGGTATTCTAGAAGCTTTTCAGAGGCTCCAGCCTCCACCAGCCTGTCTCTAACCCCGTCAAGTTCAGCTTCAAGGTTTGTGAGAGCCTCTCTTACTTTTAGGGCTTTGGAGGCGAGAGCCTTAACCTTCTCCCTAAACTCCTCAGCCTGAGCTTTCAAGCTTTCAGGAAGCACTTCAAGCTTTCCGGCTAGTTTAAGCCAGCCTTCCCCTTCAGCCCTCTCCACTTCAACCCTTAAAAGTTCGAAGCTCTGGCTTTTCAGGGCTGCCTTCACCTTTTCGAAGTCTTCAAAGGTTTTCCTCTTGAAAACCCTGGCCTCCTCAAGCTTGGCGAAGGTTTTATCTAGCCTACGTTTCAGCCTTTCAGCCTCCTCCACCATCCTCTCTAGTTGAGCTTCAAGCTTTGAGACGTGGGCCCAGGCTAGTTCAACCTCAAGCCTTCTCCGCTGCTCGGCTAGCTGAAGCTTCCTCTGGTAGCGTTCATGCTGGGTCTTCCAGTAGGCAAGGTTTTCCTCAGCCTCCCTCAAAAGTTTTCCAACAGATTTCTCCTCGGAGAGGAGGCCTTCAAGCCTGGTTTGCGCTTCAAGCACCCTCTGCCTGTAGGGGTGAAGCCCCACTGCCTCCTCCACGAGTTGAAGCCTCTGCTCAGGGGGGATAAGCGTAAACTGCTCCACCATTCCCTGATGCATGATGATAAGCATGTTGTCGGGGTTAACTCCAAAGCTTGATAGTAGGCGTACTACATCCGCCTTGGCTACATGCCTATAATCGGCTTCAAACCAGTAGGTTCCATCCCTACGCAGGTAGCGGGTCAGCCTGAAAGTGTCTGAGGTTGAGGAGGGAATAGGTCTTCTACCCTTAACTGGCCTGTTATCGAAGAGAATGGTTATCCTCGCTGTTTCTTCGCCCCTCCTCACGAGGTCGCTAAGCCTTCTTGAGCGTTCGGTGTGAGCCTGGCCGAGAGCTACGGATAGGGCGAGGAGGATGGAGGATTTACCAGCCCCATTCGGCCCGCAGACGAGGTTTAAACCAGCCTTAAGCGGAATTCTCGCATACTCGTAGGACATGAAGTTTTCTAGGATTATCTCCTCTATGAGGGCTTTAGGTCTAGCCTCCTCAACCTTCCTTAACACTTTACTACTCATTCACGTCACTGGGATTGTGGTTCTCTAAGGGGGGAGGAAGCCGGCTAAGATAAAGGTTATTTCATTTTTAGGGTTGCCTAGTATGGAAGCCTACCCAGCCTTTTCCTCAAAAAGCTTTAAACAGTTCCTTAGCATTTCAAGCCTCGCCGCCTCCCAGGAAAGTTTTTCCCGAAGCCTCCTCACAGCTTCAAAGTCCACTTTGAAGGGGAAGCCATACTCGACTTCGAGTAGGATGAGGGGGGATGGAGGCGAGGGAGGAGAGGAAAACCTGTTGAAGCCCTCAGCCTTAAGCCGCTGGTAGAGTTCATCCAGCTTGAGGCCCTCAGCCCCAGCCTTGAGGAGAACGGTGGTGAGCCTCCTAACAAGGCCTCTCGTAAAGCTTTTAGCGGTAAAGGTGAGGGTGAGGAAGCCTCCTTGAAGGCTGACTTTTAAGGCTTCCAGAGGCCTAAAGCCGAATTCTAGGGCTTTCTCCGAGGTGAAGAGGGCTGAGGCTTCAACCATGGATTGGAGGCTTTCACCCCGGTAGGGGGAAACGTAAAGGTACCTTCTCCTCAAGGCCTCCCTCCTAGGATTGAAGGTTCGGGGAACCCTAGCCCAAGCCCAGGCTTGAATGCTTCCAGGCAGATGGGCATTCAGCCTTCCAACCGTAAAGCTCTCAGCCGTGTTAAAGGCTATGGTCTGCCCTAAAGCGCTTACGTCTCTATCTGTTCGGGAGGCAGCCTGAAAGTTTGCCTCCTCCACGCTGGCTATGAGGCCTGAGGCCTTTAAGGCTTCGATTAGGGTTCCCCCAATGGTTGGAAGCCCCTTCTGGGGTTGGAAGCCATGGTAGCCCCTACCATCATAGTAGACTTTTACAGCGTAGCGGGTTGGAGGCTTCAGCGGGTTAGGGCTCCCTTGCATGCTTAACCACGTGGCCTGCCTCTGGTAGGATCAGCTTTTCCAAGGCTAGCCGCACAGCGTTGGGGGAGCCTGGAAGGCAGAAGAGGGCCTTCCCCCTCACAACTCCTGCAAGCGTCCTCGTCATCATGGCGGGGGAGCCTATCTCCTGGAAGCTTAGGAAGCGGAAAAGCTCTCCAAAGCCTGGAAGCTGCTTTTCAAGGAAGCCTTCAAGGGCTTCAATGGTTACGTCGCTCGCCGTAATCCCCGTTCCACCCATGGTCACTATTACGTCGATCTCCTTGGAGTTCAGCCATTCCCCAACGATTTTCTTAAGCCTCTCCCCATCGTCGGGGATAAGCCTCCTATCAGCTATTCGGTGTCCAGCCTCCAAGAGCAGTTTTTCAGCTAGGTCTCCGCTCTCATCGGTGGGGTTGCCTCCAGCCTCAGCCTCCCTCGCCTTGGAGGTGCTAACGGTTAGGAGGGCGAAGGATAGGTGCAGGGGGGCTTCAGCCTTATGCTTCAGCGGAACACTCATCCTGAATCCTCCTTAAGCTTTCTAACCACCCTTACGCTCTGGATGAGGGTTTGAGGGTACTGGCCCTCCTCATCCTTCTCATAAGCCTTAACCATGTCCCAAATGTTTAGGAGGGCTACTGTAACCGCTGTTAGGGCTTCCATTTCCACCCCGGTTTGGGCTTGAGCCCTAACCACCACTGAAACCCTAACTGTTGAATCATCTGGGAAATCATAGTCCACCTTCACGCTGGTTATGGGTATGGGATGGCATAAGGCTATGATCTTAGGGGTTTCCTTAGCTGCCAGAGTAGCCATAACCGAGGCTACGCTTAGTGGGTCGCCCTTCTCTACGAGGCCCTCCCTCACCAGCCTCAGGGTTTCAGGCTTAAGTTTGAGGAAGCCCTCTGCCACAGCCTCCCTAAGGATGGGGGGCTTACCGGAAATATCCACCATTCTAGGCTTATCCAAGATTTACGCCTCCAAAAATTTTCAGGTCTACTACGGCCCCTTATAGTATGGCTCCCTAAGCATTACAGCCCTTCTTATCGCCTCCTTCAGTTCCTCAATGGGGGATGGATTGTGGAGGAGTGGGGCTACATCAACAAGGTTGTCGTTCCGCATGAGGCAGGGTTTAAGCTTTCCATCGGCTGTAACCCTCAGCCTCTTACAGTTTGCGCAAAACTCAGAGTTGTGGAAGGGTCTAACAAGCTCTATTCGAATCCTCCCATCCCTTAAATGGTAAACCTTCCTGTTGTGGAGGGGGCGAACCTCAACCTTGCAGGCCTCCTCTTTAAGCTTCTCCTCAAATCTGTCAAGGCTTAGATAGTAGCGGCTGTAAACCTCGCTTCCTAGGCCAGCTCTCTCCAGCTCGATGAGCTGGAGGATGAGGTTTCTCCCCTCGATGAAACTGGCTGCCAGCTTGATGTCCTCCTCGTTTAGGCCTCTTAAAACCACCATGTTGAGCTTTACGGGGGTTCAGCCTACCCTTTCCGCTTCTGCTATTCCCTCTAAAGCCTTTGGGAGGAGGGGTTTACCAGTTATCCTCTCGTATACGTGCTCCCTAAGC
>QMYD01000012.1 GCA_003662485.1 Candidatus Hecatellales archaeon
AACATCCTAGTTTACCTTTTCTATGTTTACGGTAAAAGCCTAGACAACTGGGAAATTCTAGCAAAACTAACCTATGATTATGGTAGGAGGCTTGAGAAAGAGCTTGATGGAATATGTTTCATAGCTGGTCAATGCAGGCTGTGTGAAAAATGTAAGGATGAAGAGGGTAAACCATGCATACACCCAGAGGAAATGAGATACTCTTTTACTGCCGTAGGTTTAGACTCAGAAAAGCTAAACAATTTTTTAAAACAAAAAATTGTTTGGAATTCCGAGCATATTTATGCTGTTGCCGGATGCTTAACGAACCATGAAAAATTAGACCTTAAACGTTTAGCCTCAATTATTACAAATCTTTAACTTCCCAAATTTTACGTTTACAGCCTTAATGGTAAAAGTTGGGTGGTGGAACGTGAATTTGAATAACCTGACCTTACAAAAAGAAGTGGTTTTCATCATTTCACCAAGAATTCAAAAAGTGACTAGAAAAAACAGATCAAATTCGCTACTACATTAGGAGCTCTGTTTTGTAAGTTAAATTTTTAATTTATTTTAGCGTTAATCAGTTTCGGGAGGGAAAAAGTGTTGAATAACATAAAAATTTTTGAGTTTATAGAGCAATTAGTTGAGCATATAAAAAGTAAGAACACTTTTGATGCCATATTACAAGATGTAAAGCAAACTAAGAAAACATGGGATCAAGTTGCAAGGAAAAGAGTTGGCTCTGTGGTAAAAGATATGTTTCGAAAGCTATTTCCGGAGATAGAAATTAAAGAAGCTCTTTATATTGAAGGGGAGGGACCTCCAGTATTGTGGAAGAAGCCTTATGATCTTTTTGGTTCTGGAGGGGTATATCCAGATATTGGAATTCTAAGACCGGAGCGAATCGCAATTGAATTGGACCATTCTGAAATAGGAAGGCCAGAAATACCTGGTTCCAGACTTAAGGTGGCTCTTGCAAAAGCATCATTTAATTATTTGAGTGGTGACTGGAATTATTGTTTCGTACTATTTCATAACATAAGTGGAAAGCCTATAAAACCGTATTTAAATAGAGAAACGGAACAAAAAATTCTAAGATTTTATGAAGAAAGACTTCATACCAAGCTGTACATATTTGAGTAGTGCTTGTAGTCGATTTAGCATTAAGATAGGAGGAATTAAAGGAACTCTCTCAAACATGGCTATTTCTACCCTTAAGAGCAATATACGTTCAAAATGGGCTTATCCCGTATTTTAGACCTAACCGCTTCTCGAAAGCTAAGTTGTTAACTTAGTTTTGACAGTGCCTCTCTAAGCCTGGTCCAGTTTTCATCGCTAATGCGACTCAACTGCTTCATGTTTTCTAGAAGTTTAATTTTAGCCTCATTTCCATAGGTATTTAACTCTTGAATGGTTTTGATTACCTCTAGGTTATCCTTTAATTTGCCTAACACGGTTAGGGTGTACTGTAGTATCCTTGTACGGTACTCATGTAGTTCTCGAGGATTTAGAAGTTCATAGGCTGTGAGGGCGTAGGCTAGGTATGCTAGATGATGGGCTACCTGCACCACGCTCATTACCCTATCATGTTCTTCAGGCTTTGATATGACAACTTTTAATCCGGCATCTTTAAACACTTCAGCTATCAGCCTCCACGCCCTTTCACCTTTAACCGGAATAACCACTACTGTTAGTCCTTTAAACGATCTTATACGGGCGGGGTTAAAAAGCGGATGAATGCTTACATACTCTATATGATTTGGTAGGATGCTGAGGACTGACTCTACTACCCCCTTTTTGACCGAGGAAGTATCTACTATGATTGTTCCAGGCTTAAGGAAGCCCCTCAGCCTACTTGCAACTTCGGCTAGGTTATGTGGGGGTATGGCCATAATTATCAGATTTGCCTGGGAAGCATAACTATAATCTATGGAATAGTTAACATTAAACTGTTTGGCAAGTCTTTCAGCCTTACTAGGATTACGGGAAATCAGGGTGATTTCCTTCACCTTTCCCCTAAAGAATTTAACAATAAATTTGCCGATGCGGCCTGCTCCAACCACCATTAATTTAGCTTCTCTCAGGAACTCAGAATCTTTAAGCAGACCGTCTTCTCCAACCGTTTCTGAAGTTTTTACTGTTGTAAGGTTAAGTGTGACCCTTTGAGGTGGAGAAGTTTTTAGCGTAGCCTCCCTATTAAGGGCTTCTTTATGGCCTGGGGAAACCGTGGTAAGCTTTCTCTGACTTTCATGGCAGAGTCTTATAATACCTTTAAAGATTTTTAAGGTCAGCATGGGATCCATCCCGATTTTACTGGCTTCCTCCCTTATTCTTGTTAAAATCTCGTTTTCTCTTTGACGGTCAACTAGGGGCCTATTCAGAGCACGCTTAACCTTATACACTTCTTTAGCCAGCTCAACTCTAAGTTTTAGTAATTTCAGGATCTCCGCATCTATGATGTCTATTTTGTTCCTAATTTTCTTTAAAATCACCTTTAATCGCCTAGAACAGGGGGTATGATGCCTTGACTAAGATAGTGGTCGGCAAGAACTATGCTGAGGCAGGCTTCAACTACAGGTACGGCCCTAGGGCCGATGCATGGATCATATCTGCCTTCAGCTTTAAGTATAGTTTCACTTAAGGATTCAAGGTTAACGGTTCTAACGTTCTTCTTTATTGTGGATGGGGCTTTAAATGCTACTTTAATGTGGAGGGGGCTTCCCGTCGATAAGCCCCCAAGCACTCCACCAGACTTATTAGTGCTGGTGGCTATTTCGCCTTCCCTCACAGTAAATTCGTCTATGCATTCAGAGCCTCTCATGGAGGGAAAATCAAAGCCTAAACCGAAGCCTACGGCTTTAACTCCAGGTATGGCAAAAATTAATGCTGCAATGTCTACGTCCAAGCTGTGAAATAGGGGGTCTCCTAAGCCTGGGGGTATACCAAACGCATAAGCCTCCACCATGCTACCCACACTATCGCCAGCTTCCACAGCATTTTTAAGCTCATTCTCCATGAGTTTTACATCTTCAGGAATAGCGCACCTAACATCATTTTCATAGACTTTTTTAAGTTCCTCTAACTTGGGCTGCCTTCTAACTCTTATGTTGCCTATCTGTGCCACATGTGCATAAACTTCTACCCCCCTCATGGATAGAAGCTTTCTAGCTATGGCTCCAGCTGCCACAAAGGCTGCCGTAATCCTACCGGAAAATCTTCCTCCACCACGATAATCGTTAAAGCCACCATACCTAACCATGGCGGTAAAATCAGCATGACCCGGCCTGGGTTTTCTCCTAAAGGCTTCATAAGGCGTAGAATCAACATCTTCATTGGCAATAATCATGCATATTGGCGCTCCGCTTGTATGGCCTCTAAAAACACCTGAGACAATTCTAACTTTATCCTTTTCCTTCCTCAACGTACTATACGTGGTGGATTGCGGCCTTCTTTTGTCGAGGAGTACTTGTATGTCGTTTTCGGAAAGGGGTAAGCCTGCCGGGCAGCCGTCAACGACAACACCTAACACTTCACCGTGAGACTCCCCAAAGCAGGTAATTACAAAGCGTCTACCAAAAGAGTTTGCTGACATGTAAACCACCAAAACATTATGGCATTATTTTTAAGCTAGCTTTAAGACTTTCCAGTTTACCCCAAAAGTCTGGGAAGGATTTCGATACACATTCAGCATTCTCAATTATGGTCTCACCATCAGCAGTAAGCCCTAGAATAGCGAAAGCCATGGCAATCCTATGATCGTTCCTGGGATCTATGACAGCTCCTTTAGGTTTTGACCCTTCAATAACTACATGGCCATTCCTATATAGTGCTTTTATTCCCATTTTTACCAGTCCTTCCACTACAGCTTCAACCCTATCTGACTCCTTAAACCTAACCCTTTCAACACCTCGAATTAGGCTTCTTCCACGAGCCACCGCACATAAAACTGCAAGCAGGGGGAAAAGGTCTGGACAGTCTGAAACCTCAAACTCGACTGCCTCTAGACGTGAAGACCCCTCAACTATAATTTCATTGGATGATGTGGCTACTTTAGCTCCCATCTGCCTCAAAACGTCTAATATCTCCTTATCGGCTTGAAGACTATCAAGTTTTAAACCTTTAACCTTCACCCTACCTGTAAGGGCTCCTGCAGCTAAAAAGTAGGAGGCTGAAGACCAGTCTCCCTCAATCCTACATGACCTCGCCTTATAGCTTTGACAGCCCACCCAGAACTCTGTAAGATCCCTAGAGCTTTCTATTCTGATGCCAAATTCACTTTGAAGGCTGAGAGTCATCAGTATGTAAGGTTTAGATTTGGGTTTGGTGGTTAATGTTAGGTGGACCTCCTTTTCAGCGGCGGGGGCTGCTAGGAGTAGGGCTGACACAAACTGGGAGCTTACATCACCTCTAATCCTTGCTTCACCACCCCTAAGTTTTCCTTTAACAAATACTGGTGGAAAACCTCCACTGCACGAGCATTCAGCACCTAGCTGCCTTAACCCGTTAACCAGCTCTCCTACTGGTCTTTTTAAGAGTGAGGGTGAACCTGAGACTATGAATTCTTCACCAGTTAGCGAGCATAGAGCTGAGATAAACCTCAACGTGGTTCCTGACTCTTCACAATCCAAATAGGCATCAGTCTTTCTTAGAGTTCCACCGTTAACCTCCCACAGGAGGGGGGAATGCTTAACGATTTCAATGCTAAGCCTATTTAAAGTATTGATTGTGGCTTCCGTGTCTCTGCAAGGGCATGGCGAAAATATTAGGCTTCTCCCTGAAGCTAATGCTGAACATACTAGGGCTCTATGGGTGTAGCTTTTTGAGGGAGGAGCCTTCACCACCCCTTCAACGCTGCTTCTCGTAACTACTGCTCTCATAAAGCTTTATCACCTCATCAACCACCTTACCTATGCTCAGGTTTGAGCTATCTATAGCGTAGTCGGCAGCTCTTTCATAGAATGGCTCTCTAAATTTAAGCAGCCTCACAAGATTCTCCAACCTTAAATCTTTGAGGAGAGGCCTAACCCCTTTACACTTTGAAATCCTTTTAAGAATGATCTCAGGCCTGGCTTTGAGAAGGATTATCGTTGAAGACCTTTTCAAATATTCTACATTTATCCAGTTTAGTACAACCCCTCCTCCACAGTCTATTACCATATTCCTCATGCTAGCCGCTTCTTTCACAGCCTCAATCTCTAATTCTCTAAACCTTATTTCGCCATCTTCCTCAAAGATTCTGCTAATTGGTTTACCAGCCTTCTTAACTACTAGGTTATCTGTGCTGATGTAGCCTTTGCCCAGCCTCTTAGATAGTTGCAGTGCTACCGAGGTTTTTCCTACGCCCATGAAGCCTATGAGAGCCACATTGTCTTCTTTCACCAGTTTTCACCCCTTAAGACTCTGAGGGCAGCTCTTCGCATAGAATTAATAGGTGGCTCCCTTCCAGTCCAGAGCTTAAAGGCTTCGGCTCCCTGATAGATCAGCATGCTTAAACCATCTACGATTCTAGCTCCAACCTCCTCAGCTTCTCTCAGCAACCTAGTCCTTAAAGGATTGTAAACAGCGTCCATGACTACAAGGTCTTCATGTAAAAGTTCTTTTGGAATTGGGGTTTTATCGGTATGGGGTGACATCCCCACTGGTGTACAATTAACCACCATGTCAGAAACCTTTAATTCGGTTTTTAGAGCTTTTACTGTTAACGGTAAAGTTCTGACTTTGACTTTCACCGACTTCTTAAGTTCCCTAGCCAGCTTTACAGCATTTGTTAAAGTTCTGTTGGCTATTATGATTTCTCTGGCTCCCTCCATAGCCAGGGCATAGGTTGCAGCTCTAGCTATTCCTCCAGCCCCCATTATCACAGCCTTCTTCCCTTTAACAGATATCTTCCTCTCTTCCAGAGTTCTCAGAATACCAGCTACATCGGTATTGAAGCCCTTTAAAACACCGTTATAGTTTACTATCGTATTTACTGCGTTTACTTCTAATGCTCTGCAGTCAATTTGATCAAGATATTTAATTACCTCAGTTTTATGGGGGATTGTTACGTTTATGCCTCTCACGTTTAATGCCTTTAATCCTTCAATTGCCTTTTTCAGCTCATTTTTACTTACTTTAAAGGCTATGTAGGTGAAATTTAATTTTAACTTTCTGAAGGCTGTATTGTGTATTAATGGTGATAAACTATGCTCTACGGGATCACCTATTAAGCAGCAAACCTCAACTTTTCCAGGCATCATAGCTGCCAACCATTAATGCAAACAATTCGATGACATAGAGGAAAATAGTGAAGCTAGGTTTCTCATGTTTTGCAGGTTTAATTGGCCTGGAGCTGTATGCTCGTTTAAAGAGGCATAAGTCCATTCAGAACCATAGATTGGTGTAATAACCCTTGAAAATATTCCAAGCTCACCCGCACAGAATAATATTTTTCTCCCACTAAACTTAAGGCAGGCCTCTAGCACGGTTAAATTGTCACGTAAATTTCTTGCCATACTCACATACTTGCATATGTAGGCGTTAAGTTTCCTCTCTTTTCTCAATACTTTTAAAATTTCTTCAACCTTTGGTGTTCTCTTAAAGTTATGCTTAGATATGATTGTTTTTACGCCATGGTTCATTGCTGTTTTGATGATTCTACCTAGAAGCTTGTTCCTAGTTTCAAGTTCAATGTCGACAAAATCGAAATGGTTTAATGCTTCTAAAATTATGTTTGCTCTTTCAGCTTCTTTTGTTTCGGGGAAGAAACCTCCTTCGCGCTTACTACGTAATGTAAATATTGATGGTAAGCCCTCTGATCTAACTATTTTTGCAGCATCTCTAACATCTTTAAAGCTTATGCTGTTTAAGAAGTCGAATCTAAGTTCAATTAGGTCTGCCCCCTCATACTTAGCCTTATCAGCATCTTCATGGATCTTTTTAATGTCCCTTACGGGTATTGAAACACAAATTTTAAAGGTCATTTCTCAAGCACAAACTCTTCTGGAACTAGTGTTCCGAAGTGCCTACCTCCCTGCTCAAAATGAGCTATTACCTTGTCGCCTGGCTTTAGATCGGTTACAGGTTTACTACCTTTACTAGTCATAAGTTTAACTGTTTCAGCCATTTGTAGGGTTACTGCAGCCTCCCTGTTTTCAGCCTCAGCTTTAATGAGGACTAGCGGTCTAATCTCTATTTTAGAGCGTACTACGAAGGCTGGTTTAGTGCTTCCTTCCCTGTCAATTATCAATATTTGATCTCCAGCTTTAATTTCACTTAGATATTTGGTTTTACCGTTGGGTGTTAGGGTGTAAAGCGATATAGCACCAGCATTAACCCTAAAGGGGCGAGGATTGGTTAAGGGTGTTGCTTCAACCTCAGATTCGACAACAAGCATGCCTTGAGAGAAATTGCCCACCAACATGCCCTCTCCATTCTTCATAAGGCTGCATGTGTCTATGCAGGCCCTAGCACCCAAACCCAGCAGCTTAATCTCAGTTACTACGGCCTCCTCAAGCTTTAGAATCCCCATACTTCTCTCTTGAAGCATTCTAACGGTTTTTTCTAGTTCACCTAAGTCGTTTGTCTCGAGAAGGATGCCGTCTACTCCCAATTCAAGAACTTCTAATGCTAGCTTTGCCTCCTCTGAATTTTTAACTTCAGCAATTAGTTTTGTTTTACCTTTAACCTTTGCCACCAGATTCTCTAGCGAAATTATCTTCCAGTTAGGGGATTGTATGAATATGTGGTTTGATTTCTCAGCCATCCTAACAGCCTTCTCTTCATCCTCCCTACACTCTATAATGACTTTTGGTTCATCGTTCTCAACCGTTTCTATGTTCATGTTTTTGGCATGCTCTCTAACAGCTTCATTACTTGTTTTAACGAGGATTTCTCTCAATTTTTGTCACCTCAATTCTTCTAAAGCGTCTTCAATTGAGGCGTTGTCTATCACTATTTTTCTGATGGCTTTAAGCATGGCTTCAGGTTTCTCATGCTGGAAGACGTTTCTTCCGATTGATACACCTATGCTTCCAGCATCAATAGCTCCTCTTACCATTTCAAGAACCTCTATATCGTTTTCGCATTTAGGGCCTCCAGCTATAACAACGGGTACTGGACATCCTTCTACAACCTGCTTAAAGGTTTCAATACTGCCCGTGTATAGAGTCTTTACAAGGTCTGCTCCTAGCTCAGCTCCAACCCTGGCTACGTGAGCTACGAATTTGGGATCAAGCGGGTTCCTAACATTTCTACCCCTAGGATACATCATGGCTAGTAATGGAATCTGAAATCTTTCACATTCGCCAGCAACTCTTCCCAGAACCCCTAGCATGTCAGGCTCTCCATCACTCCCACCTATGTTTACATGCACTGAGACAGCGTCAGCACCTAGGCGGATAGCCTCCTCAACCTCAGCAATTTGAACCTTAGCGTTTGGGTCTGGAGCTAACGTTGTCGATGCTGAAAGATGCATTATTATTCCACATTTTGGCTTTCTTTTAAGCGTTTTCAAAATGCCTTTATGAAGAACAATTGCCGTAGCGTTTTCTTCAACTTTCCTTATGATCTCTTCCATGTTAGTTAATCCTTTAATTGGACCCTCCGTTACTCCATGATCCATAGGTACTATTACGGCTTTTCCATCTTCTAAAATCTCATCTAACCTAGCATCCTTTCCTCTCAATTTCCCACCTCCCCTTTAAGATTCTTACTTTTCGGAAGAGGCCTCAAACAGGTAGGGGTTACACTTTCACTGCCATTACTAATGACTTTAGCCACTAGCCTGCCGAAGGCTGTTAGTCTTGCTGCGGAATTATTGCCATAACTTATCAGGTTTAAATTTCTGAGTATTTTGGCGTTTAATTTGAGAGTGGATAGGGGTATCTTGTACCTTTTTTCTAGTTCTGAGACAAGGGAGCTAATTGTCATATTGGAGTTGCTGGCAACTCCCTGGAGGATAATGAGCTGATTCCTATTGAGAGCCCTAAGCAGAAGTTTCCTTAAATTGTCTTCGTAAATTGGCGTTTCATCACATCGTATTGGCGCTTCATCTCACCCACCGACAGGGAGAAAATATAACGTAAAACATATTTAAGCTTGCTGGACAAGTAAACATAGCCAGAAAATTTATCATTTTATGATTTCAAACCTTCTTTTATTACTGCAAGTCTAAAGTTTTCTGAGATAACATCCGTTGAACCATCAGATCGTTAACAACCTCCCACATCTCAAGGCGAATAAGGCTTCAAACTCAAGACTTCCTCGCTAGAAAAGTGAGGGAGGAATTTAGGTTTAACCACGGATGTTGGTAGCGGGGCGTGGATTTGAACCACGGCTCTCGGGGTTATGAGCCCCGCGGGTTAACCTGGCTACCCCACCCCGCTTCGGTTTAACTCGTATAAGGCTCTAAGAGAATTGGAAGGTGGGAGGCTTATAAACTTTTTAAGGCTTTAAGGGGAGTTTCCCCTAATTTCTTTCTATTTTTCTTGTAGGGGATGGTTCAGTTCGCCCGTCGTTTATTCTTCACGGCTTCCGCTAAGGCTGAATTCATCATCACCTATTGAATGTATGGTGGGGCCTGTTAAAGCCTTTTTGATTGTGTAGGTTTAGAAATTTATGGAGGAGTTTGGCTTGAATGGCAGGCTGCCTCATGGTGGATTCGCCGTTAACAGGATGGGGAGGCTGACGTTAGACGGCTACGACCTCGCGGAGATAGCTGAAAGGTTTGGCACCCCACTATACGTGGTCTCCGAGGAGAGACTAAAAAGGAATTATGAAGAGCTCGTGGAAGCCTTTAAAACCCACTACACGGGGGAAGCCATTATAGCTTATGCTGTTAAGGCCAACTTCACCCTCGCCATAATCAGGGTTTTAGCCTTAAAGGGGGCTTGGGCTGAAACCTTTACAGGCCCTGAGCTTCACATGGCTTTGACGGCTGGGGTTAGGCCGGAGAGAATTCTTTTAACGGGTGCTTGTAGGGTTGAGGCAGAGTTTAGGGAGGCCCTAGAAGCTGGGGTAGGACTCATCGTAGTCGACTTCCCCCAAGAGCTTCATAGGCTTGAGAAGGTTGCAGGAGAGCTGGGGGTGGAGGCAAGGGTGCTAATAAGAGTTAACCCCGCAATGAGGGTTCCAACCCATCCAAGCATAGCTACAGGCGTTAGGGGAGCCAAGTTTGGAGTGGACATTCCAAGCGGTCAAGCCCTCAAAGTCTTCGAGGAAGCCTTAGCCCTCAACTGGGTTAAGGTTTTAGGCATCCACACCCATATCGGGTCTAAAATTATGAAGGTTAAGCCCTTCGTTGAGGCTGCAAGCCGCCTCGTAGGCTTCGTCGAGGAACTGAACGGGAAGCTTGGATTTAAACCTGAATATTTGGATTTAGGTGGAGGCTTCGGCGTACCCTATAAGCCTGAGGAATTTGAAAAACCCTTTGACTTAAACCTCCTAGCCCGTAGGGTTTCCAGGGTTATCACCAGCGGATTTAAAAGGCTTGGCCTAGGGCTTCCCAAACTCATCTTTGAACCGGGTAGGAGGCTAGTGGCTGATGCTGAAATCCTCCTAGCCCGAGTCCTAGGCGTAAAGGAAACTCCCACGGGTAAATTCATCTTCCTCGACGCCTCAACAAACCACTTGTCGCCCGTGCTGCTGGTAGACCAATACTATGAAATGGTTTTGGTGAATAAGGCTGACATGGAACCCTCGGAAACGGTTAGCTTCGCAGGCCCCCTCTGCTTCACAAAGGATATCATTGCCGTTAACCGGAGGATGCCTAAGATTGAAACAGGAGATCTCATAGCCATCCTAAGCGTTGGAGCCTACTGTAAGTCGTCCTACATGATGCATAACGCCCAGCCCAAACCTCCAACCGTTATGCTGAGCAAACATGGCATTGAAATGGTTCAGCGGGGAGAAACCTTGAACGACCTCACAGCCCGCGACTTCATTCCTCCAAGACTATACCATGCCTCCGCAGAGCCCTCTTAACCTTTTCTAACTCCTCCCGCAAGGTTCTAACCTGCTCATAGAGGGCTTGAAGGCTTAAAGGATGAACAGGCACCCCAGCATTAAGGTCAGAAGGCTTGGGTAAGCCTCTCCCACCAGTCAACTCTTCTGGCCTGAAAAATGCTCCCAGCTCTTTCACCTCCAAAGTAGATTTATGCGGGGAGACTTAAGAAGACCACGCTGAAAGGGGCTTAAAGCGGTTTCTTCCCTCTTTTTGTTGACTTTTTTGGCTGCTAATCGACAGTAAGCTTTTAAATGTAGAATAATAGTAGACTAGCTGTAGATAAGGGGACCATTCCACAGGTGACTGGAGATGCCGAGGAAGAAGGGGAAGCCCGCAGTGGATCAGGCTCAGACAGACATTAGGGAAGCCTTCGTGAAGATCCTCCCAAAGGAGAAGAGGGAGGAAGCAGAGAAGGCTTTGAAGGATCTGGGGAAGGGTGTGAAGTTTGGAGGCTATAAGGCAACGCTGGTTTACCGCTCCTGTAAGGGAGACTTCTCCGTAACCATGCCGATAAGACATGAAATGCTGAAGGTTCCAGACGTTAAGATTCAAACAGTAAAGCGTACGCTGGACGGTGGGGAGGTTAGAGTTGAAAGGATAAGGGGTACCACTAAGTATTACGACGCCAAAACGGGTAGGGAACTCTCACCCAAAGAGGTGGTGGACTACCAGGTTTTCCCCGACGGCCGAATAAGCGACAAGCCGATTAAGGCTGAAACCACCCGAGTGTTCGAAGTGAAACTTCACAGGCCCAGAGAAATCGTAAACGACTGGTTCGTGGAGGGAATCATGGAAATATGGCCTGACCCAGAGGTGCCGGGACTTATCCCAGAATTCCAGAAAATCTTCCAGGACTTGAAGGACAATAATATGGTTGGGGTTTTCACCTTCCAGCGTGGGTATAACCGCTACCACGCCCTCCTCGCCCCAGCCGACTACTTGGAGGAGGGGAAAATAAGCCTCATCGCCTACCTAGTGCGTAAAAAGCTCTGCGACGTCCACCAGCACGTCATAGACCTAGCCATTGGCGTGGTGAAGGTTACACCCCTATCCGAATTCCAAGACTTTGAAGCGCCACTCGAACCCATCTAGCCAGAAACATGTTAACCAATAGGTATGTTCAAACCTACTCGGCTACCCTTACCTCCGAACCCTTAGAGAAGTTTGTAGCCCGGTATGAGCCACCCTTCAGAGTTGAACCCAAATATGATGGGGAAAGGGTTTTCTGCCTTAAAAGCCGTGGCGAGCTTGTCCTAGCCAATAGGTATAAAACCGTTTACGATAGGGGTAATCTACCCCAAGCCTTTGTTGAAGCCCTCCTCCAAGCGGTGAAGGCTAGGAGGGTGCTGATAGACGGGGAATTCGTAGCCTTAGGCGGAGACCTCTACAGCTTCCTCTCAGCTAGGAGAGGTGAGGAGAAATGGAAGCTTGGGCTCATCTGCTTCGACCTCCTAGAGGTTAACGGCAAATCCACGCGGCATCTCCCCCTAAGCAGGAGGCGCAGCCTCCTCGAAAAGGTTATCAAGCCAAACGAGCGTGTCCGGCTCTGCGAGGGTAAAATCTGCCATACGCTTGAGGAGGTTAGAGAGGCTTTTAAGGAAGCCGTTGAGAAGGGGTTTGAAGGGGTTGTGGTGAAGCCTTTAAACCTACCCTACACGGATAAGGTTTGGTGTAAGGTTAAGAAGCAGCAAAGCCTCGACGCCGTGATCATGGCTGCGGTGAAAACGCCTGGCTGGAGGAGGGGGCAGCCCTACAACAGCTTCCTGGTAGGCCTCTACGACGAGAAGGGTGAGCTTAAACCCCTCTCAAAGGTTTCCAGCGGCCTAGGGAGAAGGATAAAGGAGATTATAACAAGGCTTGTACCCCTCCTCAAAACTGGTGAGGATGAGGACTACGTGTACGTTGAGCCCAGGATCGTGGTGGAGGTAGCCTACCACAGCCTCATCAAAACGGGGCTTAGAGCTCCAAGAATGCTTAGGGTGAGGTTTGATAAGCCTCCAAGCGAGTGCACGCTAGACCAGCTTCCACCCCAAGAGCTTAATACTTAATCTTGAAGGTTGAAAACTCCCCGGTGGGCTTCTCCCACCTAACTTCAACGTTTTCCACCTCGGCTCCAGGGGGACCTCGCCTGCAGAATTCAAGCATCTGCTCCACGGCTTCCTTCTCTCCCTCGAAGACGGCTTCAACCCTCCCGTCAGGCAGGTTTCGAACCCAGCCTTTAACGCCAAGCCTTAGGGCTTCCTCCCTCGTATGCCAGCGGAAGAAGACACCCTGAACCAGGCCTGAAACGTAGACGTGAGCCCTAACAGGCACCCCCACCACCCCCTAAAGGAAACTAAAAGTTAAAGTTAAACCTTGAAAGTTTAAGCTTTAAGCTTTGAACCTTCTCCCCGAAGTCTTAATCCTTCCCGCCATAGCCCTGCCAACGGGGTTCCTGCTTAAGCTAGCAGACGAACTAGGTGAAGAAGGAAATAGTCTGAAGGGTTTTCTGGCGGCTGGAGGGGCGGCTTCAGGCTTCTGGCTTCTCATGAAAGCCTCACCCTCAGGTTCAACGTTAAGCCTCGCCATAATCCTAGGCTCCCTTGCAGCCCTAAAAGTTGACAGGTTAAACCTTTGGTTCGGCCTAGCCGTCGTAGGCTTGCTCGCCCTACTCCTAAGCTTAGCTCCCCCCCTTCTTCTACCCCTCATCGTCATGACCATTCTCACGATGGTTGACGAATTCCTCCATGGGTGGGGAGAAAAAACCATGGGGACGCTGGGTAGAATAGCATTTCACAGGCCAGCCTTAAAGGTTGGAGTGGTCGTGCTAGCCCTTTCAGGCCTCCTCTCGCTTGCAGCCATACCGGCCCTCCTAGGCTTCGACCTAGCCTACGAGGCTGCGGGGAGGCTACATTAAATTTTTGGAGGCCAGCCATACCCCCAAAATTTTTCCAGCTTCAGGATGGAGAACTCCCCCTTCTCCCGGCCATACCTCTCGCTGGGTTTGGTTAGATGCCGATGAGCTCGGGGGGCCGCAAGGTATAGGCCTGGCCTAAGCTCACGTTCAACTTTGAGGCGAACCTTCCCAGCCTCCCTACTCCTATACTTGCACTTGGGGCAGCGGAAGCCCTTACCAGCCCCAAGAG
>QMYD01000013.1 GCA_003662485.1 Candidatus Hecatellales archaeon
CGATGAAATCCCACCCATCGTCGTCATCCATGAAAACGAGCCTAAATCGCCGATAAGAATCTACAACAGTGGAAACCTTATCGTTTTAACCACGGAAATTGTGCTTCCAGCCCAGGCAATCTTTGCAGTTTCAAGGAGTATAACCAAGTGGGCTAAGGAGAAAGGGGTGAACATGATAATAGGGCTTACAGGCCTTGCAACCCCCAATAGGCTTGAAATAGAGAAGCCAGCCGTCTACGGGATTGGAACCACCCCCGAAACCAGGGAGCTGATAAGTAAGGCTGGAATAAAGGCTTTCGATGAGGGCCTCCTCGTGGGAACCTACGCTACGCTTCTAAGGGAGTGTATGCGAGCCCAGCAGCCCAACATCACGCTGCTAGCCGAAGCCCACCTCCAGTTCCCCGACCCTGGAGCCTCAGCCTCCATCATCGAAACCCTAAATTCGCTTCTAAACCTTAATGTGGATGTAGCTGAACTCTTGGATAAGGCGGAGGAGATAAGGGTTAAAGCGAGGGAGCTTATGAAGAGAACTCAGGAGCAGCTTAGAAGCTTGAGGAAGGTTCAGGAGCAGGAGCTCCCAGGCATCTATGTTTAGGGGGGTGAAAGGGGTGTCCGAGCGTAGGAGGAAATCCATTTTCGAAATCTTTGAGGAGTTCCTAGGCCACGTGGACAAGGTTTTCGAGGAGTTGGTGGGGGTGACCCCCTTCGAAACCCCCCTATGCGATATCTCCAAAAGGGAGCTCAAACCGCTGGTTCACATAAGCGAAACCGAGGATGAGGTTGTGGTAACCATAGACCTACCCTACGTGCGGAAGGAGGACATTAAACTCTCCGCCAACGAGAATATGCTAAAGGTTGAAGCCCCAGCAAGGCAGAGGATAAAGCTTCGAAGGTGGGGGCCCTACCAGCGTGAAGTCGAATTCGAATGCTTCAGGAGAACCATAACCCTACCCACACTAGTAGACCCCGAGGGAGCTAAAGCCAGGTTTAAAGACGGAATCCTCCAAGTCTTCCTCCCAAAGAAAATCTACGGCTACAAGATAGCCGTCGAATAGGTGTGGAGGCCTCCAAGCCCTTTGGCTGAAAGCTATAGGAGGGCTGGGGTGGACGTTGAAGCTGAGGATGAAGCCCTAAAACTCGTCGTGGAGGAGTGCCGTAAAACCTTCAGCCTGAGGAGGGGGGTAGGCAGCCCCGCCACCCCCATAGCCTACTTCACGGGGGTTGTAAGGCTTAACGAGAAGCTTGGCTTAGCCCTTAAAACGGATGGGGTTGGAACCAAGGTTTTCATAGCCCAACTCATGGACCGATACGACACCGTGGGCATAGACTGCGTGGCCATGAACGTTAACGACATTATTTGTATTGGGGCTGAGCCCATCGCCTTCGTCGACTATATCGCCCTCCAGAGGCCTGAGCCCAGACTCCTCCAAGAGATTGCTAGGGGGCTGGCTGAAGGAGCCAGGCAGGCGAACATAACCATTATTGGAGGCGAAATAGCCCAGCTTCCAGAAATGATTAGGGGGAAGCGTGAAGGCTTCGGCTTCGACCTTGCAGGAATGTGTGTTGGAATCGTGGAGCTTGAAAAGATGATAGAAGGGTTGAAGGTGGCGGAGGGAGACCTCGTGGTTGGACTTGAAAGCTCAGGAATCCACAGCAACGGGCTTACGCTGGCCAGGAAAATACTGCTTGAAAGGGCTGGACTAAGCCTCTTCGAAAGGGTGGAAGGCTTAGATAAAACGCTTGGAGAAGAGCTTCTAACCCCAACCCGCATCTACGTTAAACCTGTCCTGGAAATGCTCAGGGATGGCATTGAAATCCACGGTATGGCCCACATCACGGGTAGGGGCCTGCTAAACCTTTCCAGGGCAAGCCCCCACGCAGGCTACCTCCTCGAAAGGCTTCCAGAACCCCAGCCCATCTTCAAAATAATCCAGAAATACGGGGGAATCCCCGAAAGCGAAATGTATCAGGTTTTCAACATGGGGGTGGGCTTCTGCCTCATCCTACCCCCAAGCGAAGTTGAAAGAGCCCTCGACAAAGCTGAGAAGTGGGGTGTTAAGGCCTACATCCTCGGCAGGGTGGTGAAGGACCCGGAGAGGAAGGTTATACTTAAACCTAAGGGGCTTGTAGGCGTAGGAGGCCGCTTTAAAACCAGTTAAACCGTTTCCTTTAAATTTGGTGGCTGCGGCTAATTTAATGTCTATTTGGACGTGATGTTTGAGGCAGGCTTTCCTCCTATGATGGATGGGAGGGGAGGCCTTGAGCAAGATAAATGTAGCCATAATCGGTGTTGGAAATTGTGCTTCGTCTCTCATCCAAGGCGTCTACTACTATCGAAACGTTAAGGACGATGAGAAGGTTCCAGGCCTAACCAGAACAGTCTTCGGAGAATACAGGATAAGAGACATAAACTTTGTGGCAGCCTTCGACGTTGACCCAAGAAAAATTGGAAGAGACCTCTCCGAAGCCATCTTCACCGAGCCCAACTGCACTGTGAAGTTTTGCGATGTGCCCAAGCTCGGGGTAACCGTTCAGCCTGGCGTAGTCCTAGATGGTGTGGCCCCCCACATGAGGGAGGCTTTCGGCCTCTCCGGCATAGACCCCCCTGAAGCCGACGACGTTGCAGAGGTCTTAAAGGCTTCCAACGCCGACATGGTGATAAACTACCTGCCTGTTGGAAGCTACAAGGCTTCAAGATTCTATGCGGAGGCAGCCCTCCAGGCTGGATGCGCCTTCATCAACGCCATCCCCGAGTTCATAGCCTCCGACAGCCACTGGGCTGAAAGGTTTGAGAGGGCTGGAATCCCCATAGCCGGAGACGATATTAAAAGCCAGGTTGGAGCCACCATCCTCCACCGAACCCTCGTAAACCTCCTAGAAAGCAGGGGGGTAAAAATAGATGAAACCTACCAGCTTAACATAGGCGGAAACACGGACTTCCTAAACATGACGGAGGAGTCTAGGCTGAAGAGCAAGCGGATAAGCAAGACGGAGGCTGTAACCTCACTTATTCCCTACGATGTGAACATAAGGATAGGGCCCTCCGACTACGTGCACTTCCTCAACGACAGAAAGATATGCTACATCTACATTAAGGGGAGAAAATTCGGCGACGTACCCCTAACCATTGACGTGAAGCTTTCCGTGGAGGACTCACCCAACAGCGCTGGAATCATGGTGGACGTGATTAGGGCGGTGAAGCTAGCCTTAGACAGGGAGATTGGAGGGCCCCTCACCAGCATATCCGCCTACGCCTTCAAGCATCCGCCCGTCCAGGTTCCAGACCACGTAGCCATCAAGTGGGTGGAAGAATTCATTGAAGGTAAAAGGCGGAGATAGGGGGCGATAGCTTCTTTAAACCCTTCAACCCTTTCAGCCCTTGAAAGCTCTTGGCCAGTCGGAGAACCTGCAGCCTCTGCGGGAAGAGGGAAGCCGTCTACTTTAGACCCTACTCTGGAGAAAGCCTTTGCAGGCTATGCTTCATCCGCTCCATTGAACGTAAGGTTCGCAGAACCATTTCGAAATACGCCATGTTTAACCCAGACGATAGGATAGCCCTAGCCCTCTCAGGGGGGAAGGACAGCCTAAGCCTCCTCCACCTCCTCCACAAAATCGAGAAGAATTTCCCCAAAGCCGAACTCTACGCTATAACAGTGAATGAAGGCATAGAGGGCTATAGGGATGAAGCCGTAGAGCATGCTGCCGAAGCTTGCAGGAGGCTTAACGTGAAGCATGTGGTCGTAAGCTTCAGGGAGCTCTTCGGCTACACGCTGGATGAAATCGTTAAGGCTTCGAGGAGGCTTGAAAACGCTCCAGCACCCTGCACCTACTGCGGAGTCTTAAGGAGGAGGGCGCTTAACCTAGCCGCTGGAAAGCTTGAAGCCACCAAGATAGCCACAGCCCACAACCTTGACGACGAGGTTCAAACATTCATCCTAAACCTCCTCCACGGAGACGTTTACAAGCTTGGAAGGCTGGACCCCGAAGCTCCTGAAGCTGAAGGCTTCATCCCAAGGGTTAAACCCTTCAGGGAAATCCCTGAAGCTGAAACAGCCTTCTACGCTTATCTCACAGGCGTAAGGTTTCAGTCGAAGGCTTGCCCCTACGCTGGGACAGCCCTAAGAGGCGAGGTGAGATGGCTGCTGAACAGGCTTGAAGCCAGACATCCAGGCATAAAATTCACCCTCTACCACTCCTTCGAAAAGCTTAAACCCCTCGTCAGGAGCGGGGTTAAAGCCGAAATCTACAGGTGCGAGCGTTGTGGGGAGCCCTCCTCCAAGCCCCTCTGCGAAGTATGCAGCCTCCTAAGCGAGCTTGAAAAGGCCAGGTAAAACCTTTTAGGGATGAGCCTCCACCACATTCTGAGGTTAAGCTGGTTTGAAGAGGGAGGAGCCCGACGGAAACCTGGAATACAAGCTTAAGCTAGTGGAGGTTCGGGCTGAACGCTTAGAGGAGCTGGCAAGCCAGCTTAAGTATAGGCTTGAGGAGGGTATGGGTGAAGCCATCTACGAGCTTGGCGTAACCGATGAGGGTGAAGTGCTGGGGCTTAGCAGCCGAGACCTCGAGGAAACCCTGAAAACCCTAACAGCCGCCGCGGAGAAGGTTGGAGCAAAAACCACCCTCATCAGGAAGATTCACGGTAAGATGGGTGTAGCAGCCGAGGTTCTCATCCGCAGGACGAAGGAGGCTGAAAACTTCCCCATCTGGCTATACATCCCAGTACTTGGAAACGTAGACTCGGGGAAGTCAAGCCTGGTAAGCGTCCTCGTCAGCGGAGAACTAGACGACGGAAATGGAAGCGCCATGGCTAAAGTAGCCAGATACCTCCACGAAATTAAGAGTAGGAGAACCTCCTCCATCTCCCTACACCCCCTGGGCTTCGACGACCATGGTGAAGCCGTAAACTATAGGCTTCCCTCACCCTTCGATGAGGCTGAAATCTTCCTCAACTCTAGCAAAATCGTAGACTTCGTAGACTTGGGAGGCCATGAACGCTACTTCAAAACCACGCTTAAGGGGATCATGGGCCACCAGCCCGACTACTGCCTCATAACCGTAGCGGCTAATGCAGGTATAAAACCCATGACCATTGAGCACTTGAAGGTGGTGGTGGGGTTAAGGCTCCCCATGATCTTCGTGGTAACCAAGGTGGACCTAGCACCGCAGAAGGTGGAAAAGGTTGTAAGGGATATTTCAAGCCTGGTTAAGCTTCCAAAAATCAACGCCATACCCTTCCAGGTTAAAAGTATGGATGACGCTGTGGTTGCTGCGAAGGTTATGCCCTCAGGGAGGATTGCACCCATCTTCACGGTTTCAAACGTGACGGGTGAGGGCTTAAGCCTCCTAAGGGCCTTCCTCAACCTCCTCCCTCCCAGAACCAGGTGGAGGGAGCAGGTTAACCGAAACTTCCTCGCCTATGTCGACGACATCTTTAACGTGAAGGGTGTAGGCCCCGTGGTTTCAGGCTTAATCCTTCAAGGCGGCGTAATGGAGGGAGACTACCTCCTCCTAGGGCCCATGAAGGATGGAAGCTTCAGAAATGTTAGGGTGAAATCCATCCACCTAAACCGAACCTTCGTTAAGTGCGCTGTGGCTGGAAGCGATGTCTGCCTAGCCCTCGCAGGCGTTAGAGTTGAGGAGTTGAGGAAGGGTTTGGCGCTTCTAGGAGCCGAAGCTACGCCTAGGGCGGTGAGGGAGTTTGAGGGAGACGTCTTCATCCTCCACCATCCAACCACAATTAGGCCTGGCTACCAAGCCGTAATCCACGTTCACAGCGTTAGGCAGGCTGCGGAGTTCGCTGAAATCCAGGGTAAACCGGTGCTGAGAACGGGGGATAGGGCTAAGGTTAGGTTTAGCTTCCTTTATAGGCCTGAATACGTGGTTGAGGGGCAGAAGTTCGTTTTCAGGGAGGCCAACGCCAAGGGTATAGGCGTGATAACGAGGATTCTAGGCTAACAGGGCGAAATTTAACCTTATATAAGAGCCAAACCTATTATTAGGAAGGCTGAGAGAGGGGAAGCCTAAAGGTAAGATTGGCCGGGACGTCGAGGTGTGATATGGTTTGGGTTTTGTCCCCCCAGGAGCCTACGACAGAGCCATAACAGTTTTCTCCCCGGACGGCAGGATTTTCCAAGTAGAATACGCCTTCGAACCCGTTAGGAAGGGAACCACAGCCATAGGGGTTGCCTGCCGTGGAGGAGCAGTCCTAGCACTCGAAGAAAGACCCTTCTCCACCCTCCAAGACATGAACGTAGCTCAAAAGCTCTTCCAAATAGACGAGCATGTAGGAGCAGCTGTGGCAGGCCTAATGGGGGACGCAAGAATCCTTGTGGATCAAGCTCGAATCTACGCTCAAGCCAACAGGCTTACCTACGATGAGCCCGTAGACATCGAAATCCTAAGCAAGAGGGTTGGAGACATAGCCCAGCTCTACACCCAGCATGCAGGGGTTAGACCCTTCGGAGCCTCCATCATCTTCGCTGGGATAGACAAGACGGGGAGCAGGGTTTTCCTAAGTGAGCCCAGCGGAGCCTACTGGGGCTTCAAAGCCGTAGCCATAGGGGCTGGAGCCGACACCGTGAAGCCCATCCTCGAAAAGGAGTACAGGGAGGAAATGACGCTTGACGAAGCTATAACACTGGCTCTCCTATGCCTTTCAAAGGTTATCGAGGGGAAAATCGAACCTAACAAGATTAAAATAGCCGTGGTTCCAGCGGAAACCAAAAAGTTCAGATTCCTATCCTGGGAGGAAATAGAGAAGTATTTGAAGAAGATTCAGGGTTAAACTGTTAGATGAGGTCTTATGAGTCAGAAGTATACCATTGCCAGGCTTGTTGTTGGCGGAGAAAAATTCGAGGTAATGGTTAACCCTGATAGGGCCTTAGACTATAAGATGGGTAAACCCGTCCCCATATCGCAACTCCTAATCTACGAAACCATTTTTAGGGATGTGGGGAAGGGGGAAAAAGCCTCCGAGGAGAAGCTTAAAAAGGCATTTGGAACCCTTGACCCCCAGAAAATCGCTAAAACCATCCTTGAGCGCGGTGAAGTTCTCCTAACCACGGAGCAGCGGAGGAAGCTTATCGAAGACAAGCGTAAGCAGATAGTAAACTTCATATCCAAGCACTGCGTGGACCCGAAGACAGGGCTACCCCATCCACCCCTACGAATTGAGCAAGCCATGGCTGAAGCCCATATCTCCGTAGACCCTTTCAAGGATGCTGAGGAGCAGGCTAAACAAGTCATCCAAGCCTTAAGGCCCATACTACCCCTAAAAATAGAAAACGTGGAGTTGGAGGTTGTAATTCCCCCACGCTTCGCCCCCAGCTCCTACTCCACCCTGAAAGCTTTTGGAACCGTTAAGAGGGAGCGGTGGCTTCAGGATGGCTCCCTCTCCGCTGTGGTTGAACTTCCAGCAGGCCTCCAACCCTCCTTCATAGAAAAGCTTGGAAGCCTGACCAAGGGGTCAGCCCAAGTGAAGAAGCTAAGCTAACACTGAAAGGGTGATTGCTCTGCCCCTACTCGTGGAGAGAAGACAGCTAGTTACCCCCGGAGACCTCTTAGCCGAGGGAGACTTCCAACCCGGAGACAACACCTATAAGAGTAATGGTAAAATTATCTCGCAGAGGCTTGGCCTGGCAGAATTTAAGGGTAAAAGGGTTTCTGTGGTAGCTCTTAAGGGCCCCTACGTGCCTAGGGTTGGAGACCTAGTTATAGGGCGAATAATAGATATTGTTTTGGGCGGGTGGCTTGTGGACATTAACTCCCCATACACGGCTAACCTAAGCGTTTCAGACGTTACGGGGAAGCCTTTCAGCCCCGAAATGGTTTCCCTATCCAGAATCCTCGCCATAGGGGACATCGTGGTGGCGAAGGTTGCAGCCTTCGATAGGACGAGGGATCCAGCCATAACCATAAGGGAGAGGGGTCTTGGAAGGGTGGAGGGAGGCGTAATCATAGATTTAACTCCAACCAAGGTTCCAAGGCTGATAGGGAGGAAGGGCTCCATGATAAACATGATAAAGCAGCTTACCAAATGTGAAATCATAGCAGGCCAGAACGGGAAGGTGCTAATAAAGGGGAGAAACCTGAAAATGGTTGAACTCGCCATTCACTCCGTTAGGATGATTGAAGAGCAAGCCCACACCTCAGGGCTTACCGACAGGATTAGAAGGTTTATTGAGGAGGAAAAGGAGAAGGCTTCGAGGATGATTTAGTTGGGAGAACGTAAGCTTATAGATGAAAATGGTTTAAGGGTTGATGGGAGGAGACCTGACGAGCTTAGACCCATAAAGATGGAGGTAGGCCTCCTAGCTAACGCAGATGGTTCAGCCTACATCGAGCAAGGGAAGAGCAAGATTATCGTAGCCGTCTATGGGCCCAAGGAGGTTCACCCCAAACATCTCGGCCTAACTGGTAGAGCCATCATCAGATGCCGATACCACATGGCACCCTTCTCAACCCCAGAACGTAAATCTCCTGCGCCAAGCAGGAGGGAAATCGAGTTATCCAAGATCATAAGGGAAGCCTTCGAACCCGTAATCTTCTCAGAGTATTATCCGAGAAGCATGATAGACATTTTCATCGAAGTCCTCCAGTCTGATGGGGGAACCCGCTGCGCAGGTATAACAGCTGCCTCCCTGGCACTGGCTGATGCAGGCATACCGCTGAGAGACTTGGTAGCTGCCTGCGCTGTTGGAAAAGTGGATGGCCAGCTCGTCGTAGACCTAAACGATGTGGAGGATAAGGAGGGGGAGGCAGACATGCCCGTAGCCTACATCCCAGCCCTAAACCAAATCTCCCTCCTCCAAATGGATGGCCAGCTAACCGAGGAGGAGTTTGCTAAAGCCCTGGAAATGGCTAAGGAGGCCTGCATGAAAATCTACCAGCTGCAGAAGCAAACCTTAAAGCAGAAGTATGTGGAGGCTAAGGAGGCCGTGGAGAAGGGGGAGGAAGCCTAGGCGGTGAAACCATGTCCATAACGCCTCAAACCGAACCCCTAACCAAGATAAAGAGTAGGCAGATGATTGAGTTTTTAAAGTCTGGGAAGAGGCTTGATGGGAGAACCCTAACCCAGCATAGAAACGTGAAAATTGAGGCTGGAGTGATAGGGAAGGCTGAGGGCTCAGCCCAAGTCACCCTTGGAAACACCAGAGTGCTAGTCGGCGTCAAAATTGAGACCGGCCCACCCTACAGCGACACCCCCAACATGGGCGTTCTAACTGTTAACGCTGAACTTCTACCCCTAGCCCACGAGGTCTTCGAGCCAGGTCCTCCAGACGAAAACTCCATAGAGCTAGCAAGGGTTGTTGACAGGAGTATTAGGGAGTCTAAGGCCCTAGACCTTGAAAGCCTTGTCATCATCCCGGCGAAGCTTGCCTACGTGGTCTTCGTGGACATCTACATTTTAAACCATGACGGAAACCTTTTCGACGCCTCCGAGTATGCAGCCATCTCAGCCCTACTAAACGCTAAGCTCCCCGTTGTCAAAGTTGAGGGAGAAGAGGTGAAACCCACTGGAGAATTCAAGGAGCTTCCAGTTCGAGAATGCCCCATCTCCGTAACCATAGCCAAGGTTGACGAAGCCCTCCTTGTGGATCCAACCCTCGAAGAGGAGGTTATGGCTTCAGCAAAAATAACTATAACCACTACTAGTACGGGTAAAATATGTGCCATTCAGAAAAGTGGTGGGGGAGCCTTCACCCCCCAAGAAATCTTGGAAGCCCAGAGAATAGCCAGAAGTAAGGCTGAAGAGATTAGGAGTCTAATACCTGGATGGGGTGGCCGCTGTGGGTAGAACCAAAAAGGTTGGGCCTGTTGGAAGGTTTAGAACCCGTGGGGGTGCAAGCCTGAGGAAGGCGAGGGTGAAAATAGAAGTCCAAGCCAAGGAGCGCTATGAATGCCCCCAATGCGCCAGAAAGTCGGTGAAAAGGATAGGCTTGGGAATATGGAGGTGCACTAAGTGCGGGTATACCTTTGCAGGGGGAGCTTGGACTCCTTCAAGTAAGCTTGGAGAATCCATTAAGAAAGGTTAGCTGGGAGGGAGAAAAATGCCCCAAATCGCAGTGTGCAAGGGCTGCGGCTACGTCATATATGAGGGTGTAGAGCTGAAATCAGCTGATGAAATCATTCAGATGGTTGGAGGCCGATGTCCGAAATGCGGGAAAAAGCTTACCTTTAACATTGAAGACGTGGAGATTAGCTCCTAACCTTCCTCAGTAGGATTCTAACTTTTTCCCCGTCTAAATTCCACTCTCTGAAGTACCCGCCTTCTCTGGGTGAAACCTCTCCAAGCTCCTTCAAATCTAGCCTCTCTATTCGAACCTCCCTCCTCAAGTATTCAGCTTTTGAAGCAGCCATTTCAAGGCTTTCAGAGTTTTCAAACCCTATCTCCGCCTCCACCATGTCTTCAACATGGAGGCCCATCTCCTTCCTCATGGTTTGAGCCCTCCTCACCACCTCCCTCGCCAATGCTTCAGCCATCAGCTCTCTGCTACGGCTCAAATCCAGGAAAAGCTTTCCACCATCAAACTCCTCAGCCATAAAATTCTCCGGAATCCTCTCATAAACCGTTAGGTCTTCCCTTCCAAGCGTGAAGGCTTCCCCCTCAACCTCAACTCTAAGCTGCCCTTTCTCCCTGAACAACTTGGCAGCTTCACTTCCAAGCTCCTCAACAGCTCTCGCAATTTTCGGGGCTAACCCCTTAAACCTTGCACCAAGACTTGCAAGATTTGGTTTAAGCCCTAACCCTATGAAGGGTGGAGGCCTCCCAGCCTCTAAAACCTCCACCTCCTTAACGTTCGCCTGGCTTGCGAGGATTTCGCTAAACCTTTTCAGAGCCTCCTCAACCCTGCGGTCTGAAGGCGAGACTACAAGCTTTCTCAGGGGCCAGCGGAGCTTAACCTGACCCTTCTGCCTTAGGGCGAGGGCGGCCCTTAAAGCCCTCCTACAAGTCTCCATATCTGCCTCCAGCCTTTCGTCTACGAGTTCTCGCTGGGGTTTCGGCCAGTCGCAGAGGTGGATGCTCTCAGCCTCCTCCATGGATAAGGCCTGGTAAAGCTTCTCCGCAAGGTAGGGGGTTAGGGGAGCCATAAGCTTCAAAGCATCCAAAAGAACCCTGTAAAGCGTGTAGTAGGCGGCGTTTTTACCAGGCTCGGGAGCTTCAACCCAAACTCTCTTCCTAACAAGCCTAACGTAAAACCTACTTACATCCTCCACTAGGAAGTTTAGAAGCTCTCGGAGGGCTAGGTGAAACCTAAACCTCTCCATGTTTTCCGTAACCCTACCAATCACGGTTTGGCAGCGGGATAGAAGCCAGCGGTCTTCAACCTTGAGGTGGGGGCTTACCTCCTCAAGCCTCCAGCTTCTAGGATTAAACTTATCCAGGGTCATGTAGGTGGTGGCGAAGGAGAAGACATTCCAAACAACGGTTAGGGTTCGTTTAACCTGCTTAAGCTCCTCCCAGTCGAAGAGGAGGGTGTCTTCGGGTGCGGCTTTCCCAAGCAGGTAGACCCTAACCACATCTGCCCCATAAGCCTTTAAAACATCCTCAGCCCAAACCACGTTCCCCCTAGACTTAGACATCTTCTGCCCATACTTGTCGAGGACGAGGCCTTGGCATAGAACCTTCCGGTATGGAGCCTTCCCATAAAGGATGACGCTGGTGGCAAGTAGCGAGTAGAACCAGCCCCTCGTCTGGTCAACAGCCTCCGTCACAAAGTCGTAGGGGAAAAGCCTTTCGAAAACCTCCTTATCCTCAAGGGCGTTAACCCCTGCGGAGTGGGCTACCCCAGAGTCAAGCCAGCAGTCGAGGACGAAGGGAACCCTAAACATGTCTCCACCACATTTGGGGCAGGCGAGCACCACCTGGTCTACCCAAGGCCTATGGAGTTCAAGCCTTACGGGAAGCCTCCTAGCAAGCCTTTTAAGCTCCTCCCTACAACCCACAACAACTATTCCACCACATTTCTCACACTTCCAAACGTTGAGGGGTGAACCCCAAACCCTGCTCCTGGAAATGCACCAGTCGCCTATGCCCTCCAGCCACTCTCCAAACCGGTGTCTTCCAGCCCACTCCGGAAACCATTCAACACCCTCATTCTCCCTTAACAGCAGGCTCCTCACAGCTGGAATCTTCAGAAACCACTGCTTATCCGCCCGATATAGGAGGGGTGTTCCACACCTCCAGCACAGCGGATACTCATGCTCTATTTCTCCAGCCCAGGCGAGAAGCCCCTTAGCCCTCAAATCCTCTAAGATTTCGCCATTAGCATCCCTGAAGAATTTACCCTCATACTTGCCTCCCTCAGATGTGAAGACTCCGGTCTGGCTTACCGGGCAGAAAACCGGTATACCATATTTCTGGCCTACCTCAAAGTCTTCAGGACCGTGGGCTGGGGCGGTGTGAACACATCCAGTTCCCTCCTCAAGCGAAACATGC
Source organism: Candidatus Hecatellales archaeon (assembly GCA_003662485.1). Taxonomy (GTDB): domain Archaea; phylum Thermoproteota; class Bathyarchaeia; order Hecatellales; family Hecatellaceae; genus B25. The sequence continues at coordinate 12,440 of QMYD01000013.1, forward strand.
TCACCCAAGATTATGGAGTGGTCGTATCTGCCCTTATGCTCCCCATGAGCTGGCACCTCTTCGGCTAGGGGGTGCCTATACTTTAAGCCTTCAAGCCTAGAGCCCGGAAAGCTTTCCAGAATCCTGTATTCGCCTATTCCAAGCTGCCTCATCACGGGTTCAACCAGCCTTTCAGCCAGAATCCAGACTTCGTCTCCAACCCTAACCCTAGCATAAACGTAGTCTGGATGCACGGTTATGGCTTCATTCCCCGGAAGGGTCCAAGGCGTGGTAGTCCATATCACTACATATTCGCTGTTTTTCCCTTCTAGGGGGAACTTAACGTAGATGGAGGGGTCTCGCATGGTGGTGTAGCCGAGGCTTACCTCATGGCTTGAGAGGGAGGTTTCACAGCGGGGGCAGGTTGGAACCACGCTGAAGTCCTCTTTTAGAAGCCCCTTCTCGTAGGCCTGCTTTAGGAACCACCAGACAAATTCGATGTATTTGTCCCTTCTAGTCTCGTAGGCGTTCTCGTAGTCAAGCCATAAGCCAAGCCTCTCCGAAACCCTCCTCCAATGCTCAATGTAAAAGTCCACTATTCGATTGCATTCCTCCACAAACCTTTCAAGCCCTATACCCTCAATATCCTTCTTGGTTTTAACTCCAAGATTCTTTTCAGCCTCCAATTCTACGGGTAGGCCTTGACAGTCCCAGCCAGCCCTCCTCCAAACATGCCTACCCCTCATAGCCTCAAACCTTAAAACAGCATCCTTCATGGCTCTGCCCCTAGCATGGCCGATGTGCATGAAGCCGTTGGCCGTAGGCGGCCCCTCCAAGAAGCTGAAGAGGGGTTTCCCCCTCCTCAAATCCACCTGCTTGGAGGGGATATTCCTCTCAGCCCACCACCTTGCAACCTCCTCTTCAACCCTTAAAGGATCGTAGGTGGGTCCCAGCGGTTTCAAGTTCGCCCAGCCTCAGAGCCCCGTTCAGTAAACCCTAAAACTGGGAAAGATTAAAACGTTTAGGGAGGATAAAGGTTAGCTTAACGCTAAGCAGCTTAATGGTGAAGGCTTTGGAGGCTGCAAACAGGTTTTTCAGGGTTTTAGGGAGCCGAAGGCTTGAAGCCGTCTTCCTCATACTTATAGCCTTATTCGCCTTCCTCATTAGGCTGCTCCCCTTAAAGTGGGGAATGTACCTCTCGGGAACCGACGCCTTCTGGTACTACCATGTGGCGGAACATTTGGTGGAGCATGGGGCCTCATGGATCTTCCAGCCTCAGGGCTGGGTTTACGGGGGCTTCTGGTATCCCCAAGGGAGGGATGTGGCTTCAACCACCTTCCTAGGTCTTCCCTTAACC
>QMYD01000014.1 GCA_003662485.1 Candidatus Hecatellales archaeon
CGAGGTGGTCAAAGTCGACTACATGATTCCGGGATGCCCCCCAATCGAGACCACCCTTGAAAGCGTTTTAACCAGTCTGCTCTCAGGGAAGACTCAAACCCTGAGCAGTCAAAGCGTCTGCGATGAATGCCCGAGAAAGAAGACTGGGGAGAAGCCTGAAGCCATTCGGAGGCTTCATGAGGGGGCCCCAGACCCTGACAAGTGCCTCCTTGAGCAGGGATACCTCTGCATGGGGCCTGTTACGAGGGCTGGATGTCAGGCTGCCTGCATTAGAGCCGGGGTGCCCTGCGACGGCTGCTACGGTCCAGCGGAGAAGACCTGGGATCAAGGCCTAGCCATGCTAGACGGGCTTCTAAACCTAGCCAAGGAAAGGTTTCCAAAGCTTAAGGTTGAAACCCTCTCCGGGATGGTCTACCGGTACACCTACGCCTCCTCCATCCTCCAGAGGATAGCTGGGAAGGCTGGGAGGTGAAAAAGGGTGGAGCAGGAGTTTAAGATAACCCCGCTTACAAGGGTTGAGGGTCACGGCAACGTGATTATAAGGGTTAGGGATGGAAGGCTCAGCGAGGTTGAACTCAACATCGTGGAGTCCCCAAGGTTCTTCGAGAAGTTTCTTGAGGGAAAACCTGCTGAAGAAGCGCCCAGAATCTCCGAGCGAATATGCGGAATATGCTTCGTAGCCCATCACATGGCTTCGGTTAAAGCGGTGGAGTCAGCTTGGAACGTGGAGGTGCCTGAGGCAGCCTGGGAGCTAAGAGAACTCCTAAACCTCGCAGGCTTTATCACAAGCCACACGCTTCACCTAGCCTTCCTCGCCCTCCCAGACCTCTTAGACCTACCCCCGGAGAAGAGGCATATTCTAGGCTTGGGGGAGAAGAATCCAGCCCTCCTCAAGCAGGCCCTAGCCATCTACGACTACGGCCTCATGCTGACGGAAATCCTCGGCGGGAAGCGGGTTCACGTGGCCACAGCTATCCCCGGCGGGATGTCGAAAATCCCAAGCCAGGAGGAGAGGGAGAAGCTTCTAAGCTTAGCCTCAGCCGCCCAGTCCAGTATTGAGGCGATGGCAGACTGGTTCATGGAGAACGCTGAAAGGAAGGCTGAGCTCCTAAACTATCCTGTTAGGACTAAATACTGCATGGGGCTGGTAAAGAATGGAGCCCACGAACTCTACGATGGAAACCTAAGGGTGGTGAGACCTGATGGAGGCAAAGCCTACGAGTTTAGGGCTTCAGAATACTTGGAGTATGTGGCTGAGAGGGTTTCACCCCACTCCCACGTTAAGCTTCCCTACCTTAGAAAGGTAGGGTTTCCTGACGGTGTGCACAGGGTTGGGCCCCTTGCAAGACTTGCAGTAGCCGACAGAATCAGGGGGGACCTAGCCCCCAAGCTGGCTGAAAGATACTATAAGTTCTTTGGTAAGGTTCCCTCCAACATGATGGCTTATAATGCTGCAAGATTCGTCGAGCTAGCCTACGCCGTGGAGGCTTCTAAACAAATGCTTGAGGAGGCAAGGTTCACCAAGGGCCCTATCAGGGTTGAGGTTAAGGAAAAAGCTGGTGAAGGGGTAGGAGTGGTTGAGGCGCCTAGGGGCGTGCTGATTCACCATTACAAGACGGATGAGCAGGGCCTGATAAGAATGGCCAACGTTATCACACCCACAGCCTTCAATGCTCCCTCCATAGAGCAGGACTTAGCCGTTATAGCCGAAAACACCCTTCCAAGCATCCTCGGAGGAGGTAGGGAGGAAACCTTCTGGAAGATGGAGGTTTTAACGAGAGCCTACGACCCCTGCATATCCTGCGCAACCCACACCCTAAAAATCGTTGTGGAAGAAAGCCCGTAGCCTTTTTCTCCCTCTTCACGTTAAGCCTATTCTCCTTGTTATTTCCTTGGCGGCTTTTACGGCTGGGCTTGACTCTGGAAGTTCTAGGAGCGACCTACCCTCCATGTCGTAGGAGGCTATGTTGGGGTCTACTGGTATTAGGCCTGCGTATTCGAGGCCTATCTCCTCCACCCTCTTCTTCACTACCTCCTCGAATTCCGGCTCCACCCTATTTCCAACAGTCACAATCCGCTTAAAGTCTATGTGGACTTCTTTGGCTAGGTCCCTAATCCTTCTGGCGGTGAGGTAGCTAAGCCTACTCCTGTCCACCACGATAACCATGATGTCGACATCCCTATCCGTTCTCCTGCTTAAATGTTCGAGGCCTGCCTCCATGTCCATTAGCGTGATCGAATAGTTTTTAGAGAGAGTGTCTAGGATGGAGGTTAAAAGGTCGTTTACTGCGCAGTAGCAGCCTTCACCCTCCCCCCTACCCATAACCAGTAGGTCAAACTTCTCCTCCTCATGGAGGATTTCAAAAATCCTGGTTTCAAAGTAGTCTCGCTTAGAGAATTCTGGGGGGAAGCGGCCTGCGGCTATGTCATCCTTAAGCTTAGCAGCTATTTCAGCCACGGTTCGACTGGTTTCTAAGCCTAGTAGGTCTGCCAGGTTTGAATCGGGGTCTGCATCCACGACGAGGATGGATCCCCTACCGGAGTCCACCAGCGCCTTTAAGATTAAAGCGGCAACAGTAGACTTTCCAACCCCACCCTTACCGCTTACGGAAACCACTACACCCTCGCTATTCATGAGGTAGGGCTTCCACCTGATAGAATAAAAATTTTAGGGAGAATTCTAGCCCTACTTGCCCTCCATTTCAGGCTTCCAAACCTTTTCGATGAAGCTTGGTATGGCTGAGGAGTCTCTAGGCCCCACGAAAACCTTCCAGTCCTTAAGCATGTCTTCGAGTTCACCGCTTATCCTTGCAGCGTACCCGGGGATGATCACCGATTTATGTTTAACCTTTTCTAGGGCTCCCGTCTCCTTGAGGGTTTCAGCCACCATGTCGGCTGTGAACCGTTTACCGGCTACCGAGGATTGGAGGCTTATGCCCCCCGTGTCGACGCATACAATCCAGCCTCCACCCGCAGCCTCCACGTCGTTTCGGATGAGGAAGTAGGTGAGGGCGGAGTTGCAGGTGACGTATAGGGGCGACTTTTCAGTTGGCTCCTTAACCTCGTATATGGTGGGCTTAACGGATAGGGGCACCCTTGGATCCGTGTAAAGGTTTTGCCTCCACGTTAAGATTGGGAGGAGAACCCAGATGTCGAAGCTGTGGAGCACAAGAATGTCCGCATACCTTGACATTAAAGCACAGGCCATGTAGGACTCCTGCATCTTCGTGGAGGCTTCATCCTCCTTAGCTTTGGGTGAAAGCCAGATGGCTGCGGGGACGGCGATAAGCGGGTAGCCTAAATCCTTATCCTCCTTCTCTATGGCTGTCATCCTCAGCATGGTGAACATGTTTATGGTTTCGTTGAATCCCTCCCCAACGAGGTAGGTTCCAGGATCCAAAACCAGGTCGTCCAAACCATACTTTCTCAGGGAGCGGCAGAGGGATTTCAGCATGGAGAGGTCTCCTGGAGCTGAAACGGTTAGAGGACACTGGTATTTTGAGGCGAGCTTTGCATATTCCTTCCAGTTCCTCTCGTTGGCTGCATAGATGAGGGGCCTCTTATCTCCAACGGCGATTAAGGCTTCCTCCATGACGTCTGGGTTGAAGGTGCAGAGAATCATGGGGAGCTTACTCTTCTTCCCTATTATGTCCGCTGCCTTGGCAAACTTTTCTGGGCTTCCCGAAACGCATCTGAGGGCTACCATGTCGAGTTTAAGCTGCATTCCAATCCTTTCGAAGACGAAGTTTTCAACCTGCTCCACCCTCTTCACAAGCTCGTCTTCAGGCATTTCATCGTGGACGTCGATGGCTATGGCGGTGGGGTGATACCAGGTTAGCTCATGCCTGTATACGCATACCTTACCCCCAACGGTTACAGCTCTATCTCCAACCCCAATGGTTACATCCTTTACAGGAGCCCTGAGAACCTCCCTCATAGCTTCAAGCTTATCCTTATACTTGGCCTCGAAGATTTCTGGACACTGCTCGATGGAAACCTGCCTCTCAATAAGTTTGGTGGCGAAGGCCATGCAGTTTGCCTCCCCACACTTCCCACAGTTGGTTCCAGGCAGATACTTGTAAACGTCCATCGGCCGGAGGATTTTGGGCATAGCCCTTCCCTCCCTAAATCTTCATGGCAACCCAGTTTTCGTAGGGGATTTCCCTCCAATCCTCCTTCAGCTTGTTTTTGGAGAGGATTTCCGCAGCATTCTTGACGATTTTAGCTGCGAGGGGATGCATCATCATGAGAAGGTCTGCGCCTGCAAGCATGCCAGCTAGGCCCGTAACAGCCTCCCATATTGGACCCCTATACTCTCTGGGCCCCCACTCCTCGATTTTAGCCCAAGCCTCCCTAGCAGCCCAAGCGTTGGTGGCAGCGCAGGAGATGGGAACCTGCATGGAGGGGTCTCCCTTAAGCCCTGCAAGCCTCATCCTCTCCATCATGCTGAAGGTGTATTCTAGGCCGTAGCCTAAGCCACCCGTTGAGGGGTCCGTGATGAGATTGTTCTTGGGAACCCCTAGGTCTAGGAGTTTGCTGTTTAACTCTTTAACCTGGTTTATGTCTAGGAAGGCGAGGGCTATCACGTCTAGGTTGCTCTTCGTCAGCGCCTTGGCTGAAGCCTCCAGGTCCATGTCTAGGGTGACGGAGGCGAAGACCACCCTTTCACCCGCCACAACCTTTGAAACCTCCTGCAAAACCTCCAAGTCCTTGTTCGGGTCTCCAGCGCTACCGATCATGAAGGGATCCGAAATCTTATCCGCCATTTTATCGATGAATTTGGCTGCTTCTGGCGCTGGGGTGCTGTTGGGAAGGGAGGGATCGGTGCTTATCAGGTGGAAGGTTACGAGGTCCGCTCCATACTCTCTCATGCACTTCTCAGCCCAAGCAGCCCTATCGTCCATCACATCCATATACCACTGTTTAATGGTTTTTGGGAGTGGAGGTAGGATGTCGACGCCGAAAACATCTAGGGCCACAACAGGCCTCCAAGGTGTTGGCTGCTCCCACCTGTAGAAGGGTGGACTCTTCTCCCCTCCAATCTTTATAACTCTGCTCCTAGTGCCCCCCTCCTTGCTTGTAGCTCCAATCTGCACTTCTGCTATTTCCCCAACATAGGTTTGGGTTAGGGGTTCAAAGGATACCCTTTCAAGTTCAAGAGGCTTCTCCTCCGGTGGGGCGGCGGGCGGCGGGGCTGCTGGCGCAGCTGCCTGCAGGACTACGGGTAAGAGTTCGAAGGTTAGCTCCTCAGCTACGATTTCAACGTCTTTAAGCTCAACCGCCTTCGACTTTTCGAGGAGGCTTAGGAGTTCTGCAACTCCAATGCCCCTGCCAGCTGAGGGGCCTTCACTCTTCTTTTTCTCCTCCTTTGCCTCCTCCAATTCTACCCCTCCTTCTTGATGATGAGCTGGTTTATTCGAATCTTCGCCCCCTTAAGCGTGATCCGTATTCCTCCAGCCCCCCCAGCAGCTGGTAGAGGTAGGCCTGAAATAGTTACGCCTGGAGCCGCTGCTGGTGCAGCCTCTGCTGGGGCCTTCTCCTCCTCAGCCTTTGCAGCAGCCTCCATTTCGAGGAGCTTCTTAGCCAGCGGATGACCTCTCTCTATCATAAACTTCTTCAGCGATTCGATGTCTGGAGCCTCCTTTTCCGTGGCTATTTTATCTTTCAGGTGGGGTGGTATGGCGTCTTCTATCCTAGCCCTCAAGGTTGAGGCTATCCAGACCACCCTATTCCAGCCTCCATCAGCCTGCATGAACTTCGCTGAACGATAGTATTCCATTCCGATGCCCAGGAAGCCCTCCGTCTGAATTCCGCCTCCAACCTGGGTGGCCATGGTTGAGAAGGGTAGGCCGTTCACGGTAGGCCCTTTGAAGCCTCTGTCCACGCAGCCGAAGCCGTCAACCTCAGGAATATAGAAGAGAATGGTATCGAAGCAGCCGCAGGAGGTATGAGGATAACCGAAGCAGCTATAAAGCCAGAAGCGCTTGTTGGCTCCAAGAGACCTCTTCTCCACGATCTCGTTTGCACCCGTGTATTCGCCTCTTATGGGGTCTATGCATTCACCCTTAGCCACTGGGATGATTGGACCCTTTGGGTCTACCTTGGCGGCTGCCCTAGCATCAAACCAGTTTATGGCCCCGCAGAGGGAAACCCTTTGAGGCGTAATAATGCATACGTGTTGGGGTGCGAAAGACTGGCAGAGCACGCAGCTATAGAAGGTGTCAACATCCTCGTCTCTCAGGCCCCTAGCCCTCGCATCCCTCGCCTCATAAATTTTTAAGGCTTGCTCATAGATTTCCTTAACCTTCTCTGGGTCGGTGTAGAAGGTTATTTGGATTTTCTCTATGAAGGGCATTTCAGCCTTGTAGAGTTTGGCTAGGGCCATGCCAATCCACTTAAAGCTGTTTAAGCCCTTGTTGAAAGCCTTCTTGCTAATCCTGCACCATATGTCGTAGCGCTGGTTTAGGTGCATGTAGCCCTCAATATAGTTGGAGAAGTCGTGGATTCGCCTTTCGATAACTGATTCAAGGTCCTTCTCCACCATTTTACCCGCCACTTCCACAACTACGGCGTAGGGGTTGCTACTCCCCTCCTTGAGCTCATTTAGGTCTGGACCCACAATGCTGATCTTTCCGTCTTCAACCTCCTCCATAGGCTTGGCTAGCACGAGCTCGCATTTGTGCTCGACGTTGGGCCCTCCAAGCTCCACGTACATGTCCTGCTTTCTTATCCGCTCCCCCTCATAGACTGGGCTTATCTCCACGGGCATGGATTCGGACACGGCTTCCACCCGCTTCCGGGGTAGGTTTAACCCGGATTGGGATAACCCTTTGAACTCTTTAAGGTTTCCCCAAGCTTCATCCTAAAGCCTTTATGAAGGCTTCGAGCAGCTGCTTCCACTCCTCGTTTTTAACGTTTGGAAAGCTCCAGTCAGCGTTAGGATGATACCACTTGCAGAGGGTTATGGTTTTCAGGTGGGGTGCAAAATGCTTTAGGGTGGAGAGGCCCTGCGAAGCAAACTGGTAGGTTATCCCGAGGAAGAGCACTAGGTCGTGGGGTGGAGGCTTCCTAGGGTCAACGGTGAAGTTGGGGTCTTGAAGCCTATTGACGATGTCAACCAAACCCATACTTACAGCCGGGAAATTCCTTTCTAAGAAGCCTTTAAGGGTGTGAGCCGTAGCCACGATGGGCATATCCCTTTTCCTCGCAATTTCAATGGCATAGTCTATTAGAAGCTTTCCATCAAGCTCGAATTCTAAGACATACTTTCCAACGATGAGTAGGGGGTTTTTAGCTCGCTTAGTTAGGGCGGCATAAATTGTTGGAGCCTTATCTGGTGAGAGAGCCATCTGGGGGCCTGGAATATTACCGGTTTCATAAGGGGAGGTTCTGGAAGGCAGAATGGAGGCCATGGCGTTTCACCTAAACCCTCTTCACCCTTATAAGCCTTTCAAGCATGGTGGGGTCTATGGAGGGCATGGGGTGGGGCTGCCAGCCCTTAGCCTTAAGAAACTCCATAATTTCATCCTTGAAGGTTACAGGGATGTCGGCTTCAGTTCTAACCAGCATGGGTAAGTCTTCGGGAAGCTTCCCGTAAAACTTCTTGTAGAGGTCGACGTAGTTGGTAAGCTTGATCATCCTCCCCTTCGTGGTGTCGCTTGGCCTAATACATAGCTTAGCCGTCCAAACCATGCACTCCTCAACTGTTTCAGCTACGTAGACGAGGTGTTCTGGAGCCGGACCCACGAAAACCCTTTCACCCGTCCTCGCATCGTAAACCTTGAAGCTTTCCTCGTCTTCAACCCTTCCAAGGTATAGCCTCCGATATTTGAGGCCCTGAGGCCCTACGATTACGGGTACACCTATCCTGTTGAAGCCTGTGGCTATGCTGGCTGCCTTCTGGCTCATAGCTCCCCAGGCAACCCCGCAGGCTCCAACCCTGTTCAGGATGTAGTCAGCTATCTCCTCGTAGTTGCCTCGAAGATTTCTCCTCGCATAGATGTAGGCGATCTTGATGCAGGCGTCGCTTATGTGCGGGTTGGCCACGCAGGAGCCCTCATTTGAGAGTTCCCCTCTAAGGAAGCCTCCTCCGAAAACCTCGTAGGGCGATCTTCCCTCCTCATCCTTATAGAAGGCTATGGCCATGGCTGAGCATCCTGTAGAGGTTACGATGTAGCCTCTCCTCGCAAACTCATAGGCCATCCTACCTACGTCAGACATTGGGGTGGGCCAGTTAGCACAGCCCACATAGGCTACGACGCCTGGTATTTCGCCTAAAACGATGGGGGCTCCCACCTCCCTTATCTCCGTGTCGAGGATGGGGCCCCTCCCAACCCTAACCTTAAACTTTTCTGTTTTAAACTTCCTTTCACCCGCCGCCACGATGAGGCTGTGGACGGGAATGTGTTGGGGGCAGGCCTCCTCACACCTACCGCAGCCTATGCATCTGTCGTAGAGTTGGGCTAGGGGCTCTATGTTCCCATGCTTGGCTGCGTTTACAGCTTCGTCTGTGGGTAGGTCCCAGGGACAGTTTCTACGGCACTTACTGCAGAAGGTGCAGGGGGAGGCTGCCTGCTTAATCTGGTCGATGTCCGGTATAGCCTTATACTTCTTGCGTAGGGGCTGCATTCTTAGGGCGGTTAGCACAGCTACGGCTCCAACCTTCTCAGGGTCGAAGATGGCTGCACCCTTAATCTCCCTTCTAACCAGCTTGTTCACTATGGCCTCTACGGGGAGCTCGGTTAGGTCTGGAAGCCCATAGCAGGCTCTCTCATTAGCCGCTATCACAGGGGTTTTAACCCTCCAAGCCTCCTCCACAGCATCCGTCCTAATACACTGCTCATCCAAAACGATGACATCTGCAATCCCACTTCGAATAAACCTTAACTCGTAGGACATGGGCCCTATAATCTTCGCTTGGTTAGTGTATCGGGTCATGTCGTGGGCGGTGCAGCATAGGCCTGCTACCTCTATGGCTTGGCCTGGCTCGCCTAAACCCGCCTTACGCAAGTAGTCTATTATCTCTATGCTTGGGGCGACATTGTGGCCTATGGATAGGGTTAAAGGCTTCGTTACGTCTACGCATCCGCAGCCTATCTCGGTTAGCGGGGCATTTGGGTCTCCCTTAGGATACCCATAGGTGATTATCTGCTCTACATCTGCAACCTCCATGGCAACGTGGTCTATCATGCCCATGTGGAGGGCCTTCGACTCGAAGTCGAGGTAGTTTCCCTCCTGACCTGTGTGGACGGCGGCTAGGCATTGAACTATCTGCTCCTCGCAGTAGTCGAGAATGTAGGTTAGGTCTCCCAGCGTTTTCGGCTTTATACCGCATACAAGCCTCACATGCGGCATTTCGCATTCTATTTCTGGGCCCAAGTTTATTGGGTAGTCCTCCCCATATTTGAGGAGTAGGTGCTCTAGTAGGTGGCGTGCGTGGGCTGTATGGGTTGCAGCCCCTATGCAGCATGCTAGGAGCACTATCCTCGCCTGCTGAGTTTTAATGTCTATTCCACAGGCTCCCCTCCTACCAGCGGTGAGGTCGCATTTCCCGTAGGTGCAGAGGCAGCATAGGTCGCAGAAGGGAGCATAGAAGGGCTTATAACGGCTTAAAAACTTGAAGTCCCAAGCCCTAAGGTCTTTTATGCCTGGGAAGGGTGTAGGCCCCTGAGGCTCCCACTCCTCCTCCATAGCCAGCCTTCCAATGGTAACCTCAAGGTCCTTCGCCTGAATCATGTTAGTTCTTAGCTCCTTCAGGGAAAATCTAGCAGGACCCTTCCTTATCTCCAAAAGGACTCCCACCTTCGCAGCCTGAGAATAACCCTTTTCTGTGGAAATCCTTTTAAGATTATTAATACTTTACGGTAAAGGAGTGGAGGCTTAGGGTGACCTCAGCATGCATGTCTAATCATCTGCTTAAAGAGCTGGATGAAAGATTCAGGTTTCACGCGCTTTTACTGCTTGGAGTGGACTATGGAAGCGTTAAAAAGGCGGGGGAGAGGCTGCTTGAGGGTGGAAGGCCTCCTCCAAGCTTTAAAGGTAAGGTGATAGACTGCCTAGACTGCTTTGAAGCCAGCCTACTCGACGTTTTACTCGCCAGGGAGGGGTTAACCAAGGGCCTAGACTACTACTTCCTGCAAACTCCAAACCGGAAGTTCATTTTAATGTTGAGAAGCCTTAGGGGTGAGAAGGCTGTTAAAGGCCTCGACCTCCTCCGAAGCTTGAGTAGGGTGAAAAAGTATGCGATTAGGATTTTGGAGGAGTGGGGGGTTAGAGGCAGGCTTAAGGTTAGGGATTTGGATGAAGCCCTAAGGCTTGGCTACGAGGTTTTAAAGGTGAGGGATAAAATTTTCATGGGCAAATGTCCAAAGTGTGGGAGGAGGAGTCCAAGCCGAATCGTTGAGCGGATAAGTAATGGCAGATTTCTCATCTATGCAAGGAAGTTTTGCTGCGGCTTCGTGGTTAGGGGGGAGGTATCCATTGAGAGGGAAACCCCCATACTAGGTTAACTTTAAAACCCGCATCAGCATGTTTTATTGAAGTAGGAAAGCAGTTGGGGGGCTGCAAACGAAGAAGAATCTCTCCCACCCTGTGAGGCTTGACGACACCACGCTTAGGGATGGCCATCAAACGCCTGGTGTAACCTTCACTGTGGAGGAGAAAATTGAGATTGCTAGGATGCTGGATGAGGCTGGAGTCCACCAGATTGAGGCTGGAATCCCGGTAAGCTCGCCTGAAGATGAGGAGGCTGTAAAACGCATCTCTAAAGAGGTTTCAGCCAGTGTTATGGGTTGGAGTAGAGCACATCCAAGGGATGTGGAGGCTGTAGCGAGAACAGGGGCAGACGCCATAGCCATCTCCATGCCTACAAGCCCCCTCCACCTCAAATATAAGCTTGGAATAGGCTGGAGGGAAGCCCTAAGCAGGATTAGGGAAGCCGTGAGACTAGCGAAAAACCTAGGCCTATACGTTTCGGTTTCAGCTGAAGACGGTTCAAGAACGCCTTACAGGCTTCTACGCCAGTACGCTGAGGTCATCTTGGAGGCTGGAGCCGACAGGCTGAGGCTAGCGGACACCATAGGCATCCTAACCCCAGACATAACTAAGAAGCTTGTAAGAAGAATCATTAGGGATGTGGGAATAGAGGTGGAAATCCACGCTCATAATGATCTTGGTTTAGCCGTGGCTAACACGCTTGCAGCCCTAGAAGGCGGAGCAAGCTGGGCTAGCGTAACCGTTAACGGGCTTGGGGAGAGAGCTGGAAACGCAGCCCTCGAAGCCGTGGTCACAGCGTTAAAAGTGATTTATGGTAAGGATGTGGGATTCAAGCTAGATAGGCTTTACAGGCTGTCAAGGCTTGTGGAGAAGGTTTCAGGGATACCCGTCGGCTACTTCACGCCAATCGTAGGTGAAAACGTTTTCAGGCATTCTAGTGGAATCCACGTGGACGGCTTGCTCAAGCATCCTTACACCTACCAGCCTATCTCACCGGAGGAGGTTGGACGCAAAACCGAATTCGTCTTCGACAAGTATAGTGGGAAGGCCTTGATAAACTGGAAGCTAAAGGCCATGGGCTTAAAGCTTCCCGAAACCTATGTTGAAGAGTTGAGGATGCTGCTAGTTCAAAAGGCCTACAGGCTTAAGCGGGCTTTAAGAGAGGAGGAGCTTGAAGCCGAGATAAAGGGCTTCCTAGCTTTAAAAGGCCTGAAAATTTAAGCCTTACCTTTACTAAGCTTTGAAACCTCCCTTCCAAGCATAGCCTCAGCCCTCTCCAAATTTCTAAGCAGCTTTCTAAGCTTCAACCTCCACCTTTTCAGGGTTTCCCTCCTCTCCCTAAGCATTCTCTTAACCTCCCTAGGGTTTGGGGAGCCTTGCGTCAGTCTTTCCGCTGGAAGCCTCCTCGGATCAGTATACCTCTCATAAAGCCTTCTCGGGAAGGCGGGTTTGAAGCCTAAAAGCTTCATGGAGGCTTCTTCGAGGAGGCTGTAGGCCTCCCGCAGGCTTACACGCCTTTCAAGGGCGAGGCGGACTGTTTCCCCAACCAGGCGGTGGGCCTGCCTCAGGGGGAGCCCCGCATGCTTCACCAAGGCTTCAGCTAGGTCTACGGCTGGAGCATAGCTTTGAAGGGCAGCCTCAGCCATCCGCTCCCTATTAAACTTTAGCCCTTCAAAGATTTTCTCGAAAATCCTAACGGTGGAAATGGTTTGGTTTAGGGTTTCCCATAGGGGTGGTTTAGCCTCCTGAAGGTCTCTACTATAGCCCGTGGGAACCCCTTTAAGAAGCGATAGGAGGGCTGAGAGGAGGCCTAAAACCCTTCCAGCCTTAGCCCTTCCAAGCTCGAGGAGGCAGGGATTCTTCTTCTGAGGCATCACGCTTGAGGGGGAAGCCAGCTCGTCGGGGAGCTCCACATATCCGAACTCGCTGGAACTCCATAGAACTAGGTCTTCAGCCATCCTGCTTAGGTGAACCATGAGGATGCTACATGAGGCTGCAGCCTCAAGGAGGAAATCCCTACCGCTCACGGCATCCGCAGAATTCTCCACCAAGCCTTCAAAGCCTAGGAGTTCAGCTGTTCTAAGCCTGTTTAGGGGTAGGGTTGAACCTGCAATGGCTGAAGCCCCAAGAGGGCACCTGTTAACCCTCCGGTAGCAGGCTTCAAGCCTTTCCAAGTCTCGGAGTAGGTGGTCAGCGTAGGCTAGTAGAAGGTGGGATAGGAGGCTAACCTGAGCTTGCTGGGTGTGGGTGTAGAGTAGTAGGAGGGTGTTTTCCTCCTCCCCAGCCCTCTCCACCAGCCTCTCAGCCAGCCTTAAAACGGCCTCCCACAGCTCTAGAAGCCTCCTCCGCAGCCTAAGCCTAATATCGAGGGCTACCTGATCGTTTCTTGAACGTCCAGTATGGGTTTTACCTCCAACCTCAACACTGGTTTGCGCTATAATGTAGGCTTCAACAAGCTCGTGGACATCCTCAAATCTTTCAGGGTCAAGCCTGATTTTCCCCTCTCTCCACTCCTTTCTTAGGCTTTCGAGGGCTTGGAGGATTTTCCCCGCATCCCCCCTGCCTATAATTCCCTGCTCGCAAAGCATCACTACGTGGGCTTCTGTTCCCCGCACATCCTCCTCAAAGATTTCAACATCTTCGGTTAGCGATGAAAGGTAGGAGGCAGCCTCAGCCTCCATAGGCCTTCTAAGCCTTGAACGATATATTCCACCCTCCTCAGCCTTCAAGGCTTAGCCCGGAAGAAAATAGGAGGCCTAAAACCCTTTAAATCCTCCCCCTTCGGGGAGGGGTTCAGCGCTTAACCCAAGCCTTCGCCTAATAGCTGAGGCGAGAATCCTGGAAAAACCATAGCAGGTGTAAACTTTCTTGGGCTTGGAAGCCTTTACATACTCTAGTAGCTGGGTGAAGTCAGCGTGGCTGCTGAGGGGGAAGGCCTCCAAACCCTTCCACTGGTAGCGCACAGCCCAGCCCGTGGCTAAGGCTGGCGAAACCCTCCTAGGCCTCGGGTAGGTGA
>QMYD01000015.1 GCA_003662485.1 Candidatus Hecatellales archaeon
ATGGCTGGGGGTAGGGGTGAACGCCTTAAAATGCTTGGGGAAAAGCCTCTTCTAAAGCTTCACGGCAAACCCATGATCCAATACGTCATCGAAGCTTTAATGAAGACGAGAAACATAGGCAGGATAATTGTTGTGACCAGCAGGTATACGCGTAAGACAGCAGACGTAGTGAAACATTTCCAAGTTGAGGTGTTTGAGGCGCCAGGCTGCGGCTATGTTGCTGACGTTCAGTACACTGTTAGGAGGCTGGGGTTAAAAGGCCCTATAATGGTGGTTTCAGCAGATCTCCCCCTTCTCAGTCCAACCCTACTTGGCAGGATTATCGACTGCTTCAAACGCTGCGGCAAACCAGCCTTATCCGTAATGGTTCCACATGAACTCTGCGAGAGGCTAGGGTTAACCCCCGACCTAATCCTCCAAGTGGAGGGAAGGCTTCTGGTTCCCGCCGGAATAAACATTCTTCAAGGCGAAATGATAGACGAGGAGGAAATCGAAGAGGAAAAGATGGTTTTAAACGTGGAGGAGGCTGCCGTAAACGTTAACACTATAGGCGACTTGAAAGTGGCTGAAAGGCTTTTATCCCTAAGGCAGTCTTCTTAGGCGAACACTCCAACCCTTGCCAAAGGCTTATTTACAGCTCTTTCAAGGGCTTCTATGCTATTCCCATCTACTGCTGCAAGGATAACGGTTGAGGGGCCTGCAGGCTTCTTAACGTCGACTGCCAGCCTCGGGAAGAGTTTAAACCTGAGGCCTGAACCCTTAGCTAAAACCTTAGCCTCGTGGAGGATGCCCTTAGAGCCGACGGGTATAACCTCGTGGACGAAGTCCATTTTCAACAGCCTATTCAAGTCTTTGAGGTTTGCAGTCTGGTTTTTAGCTTCAGCTTTTAGGACTTCGTGTCCAATGCAGGGTCTGCCCACTGCCACCAACAAGTCTCCACTCTTCACCTTACCGATTTTTAGTTTTCTCGCAAATCCTAAAATAGTGATGCCGGCTCCTGTCTGCCTTACAGGGAAATTCTTCTCGGTGCTAAGTATGAACCTAACTTTGCCTGTTAGGCCGGCGGCTCTGAATTCTTCTTGAACGCCTGCCAGAACCTCCTTTAAGGTGGAGCCTGGATTTATTGGGAGGGTAAGCGAGTAGGCTAGGGGCTTAGCGTTAACCGAAAGCGTTTCCATGAGTGCTACTCGCGCTAGGAACTTGCCTAAAACCCTCCCCTCAACCTTGATGGCATCCAAAGGGTGGAACCCCATTCCTCCACAGGAGTCACAGCTCACAGTCAAATAGGTTCCAGCAAGCTTAAGGATAATGAGGTCCCTTGGGGTTTCTATGAACTCCACCCCAATGGTTTTAGGCATCCCCTAGCCCTCAACTAGGATTTTCCTCCTCCTTATCGCTATAAATATGAGTATGGCTAGGATGCCGTTGAAGGTTGAGGCCACTGCTAGAAATGGCACCAGTAGTAACGCACCCAACCAACCCATCACAGGCACAGCCAAAGGGAACAAAGCCGTATTGGTGACGATGCCAGCGGCAGTTGCAGGAGCAAAACCCCAACTCCTAGAGATGATTTTATGTACTATTCCGATGATGGCTCCCACAGCTGCCATGCCCAGGGTTATCGGGAAATGCCAGAAGCCAAGTGGGAACCCATGAACGATTGCCGTGGCCAGATGTCCTACGCCGCATATTATAGCTCCATCTAAGGCTCCAAAGTAGAGGGCTGCAAGATAGCCGGGGAAGGAGTCAAAGGCTATGGTTCCAACAGGGCTTGGGAAAGGGAAAAAGGAGCCTATCACGCTAAGTGCTGAGAAAACACCCCACCGCGCCACACGCAGAGTCCTAGACCTCCAGCAACTCTCCAATTGAGACCCTCCCCACACTCTGAAAGCCTCCAGAGAATATTTAATAGTTGCATAGATTATCGAAGACGAGTAGGTCTGAAATCGCACGGCGCAATACTTGTGCGGAAAATGTTCGTGAACTTATCCAATAATCTTTCTTCTCTCTTCTGCTTACTAAGTAGATCTGAGAATAATCCCCTAGTCTTCGTCAACCCATCAAATATGCATTTTAAGACCTAAAAAGTGGCGGGCCCGGTGGGATTCGAACCCACGACCTACAGCTTAGGAGGCTGCTGCGCTATCCTGGCTGCGCTACGGGCCCTTTTTTAGGGGCTGGTTTCCCTAAATTTTTAGGGTTTGGGTTGGGTTTTAGCTTTGCGGTTTTAGGCTTCCGGGTAAGGCATGGTGTAGGATGCTGGGTTCCCTTTGCTTTTGAGTTAAGGCTTTACGGGCAAGGCGGTTACCTAAATCTTATCTTTCCTGTTTCGGTGATGGTTACCCTGTAGAGGGTGGTCCACTGGAAGAGGGACCAGGCTGGAGTCCAGGGCCAGAAGGGTAGGGATATGATGCCATCTAGGGGAACTATTGTTCGATACCCCCTCTGAGCGCAGCCCACCACGGCGCAGTAAACGCAAATGTTGGATACTGTTCCCGTAACGATGCAGGTGTCTACTCCCAGGCTTTTCAGGGTATCCTCCATTTCGTTAGGCTTGTATGAAGCGTAAAAGCAGTCGTAGGAGACGGTTTTGCCACCCTTATGTATGATGGGGTCGTCGGGGTCAGGTGTTAGCTCTGGGATCTCCAGCTGCCCCCAGGTGGGCTTATCCACCCCTCCAACCCTCTCAACCACGCAGTGGGGACCCCAAATCTTAAATTCAGGATCATTTGGGTAGTGGTAGTCTTGGGTGTAAACCACCTTCATGCCCTTAGGCTTTCCAGCATCCTTTAGGGCTTTGATTTTCAAGGCTATGGCGGTTATAGCTTCCTCCCCAGCCTTCTCCTTGGGGCCAAGCTTGCCTCCAACCTTACAAAAGTCGTTCTGCATGTCCACTATGATGAGGGCGGTTTTAGCTGGATCCACGGAAACCTCTTCAACCTTCACGGCTGGAGGCATCTTAGCCTTTAAATCTTTAAGCTGATCCTCCAACTCCTTAACCTTCGACTGAGCTGTGGAAAGCTTCTCCTTCAGGTTTTCAGCCTCAACCCTTCCAGCATTGTATCCTCCAAGACCAGCACCCACACCAGCCACCACGCCAGCCACAATCGCAGTAACAGCATACTTAAGAATATTCCTCCTACTAGGAGTTTCCACTAAAAACCCCTCCACCCAAAAGTTTTGAGGATAAAGCTATTAAAGCTAGCGTTTAAGTTTTTTAGCGGCGGAAGTTTCCCTGGTTCAGCCATCACAACATCGTATTTCTCGCTACTCCAAGAAACCAGATGCGTATAGATTTCGGTTCTTAATGCATTTACGACCTAAAGCCTTCCTAACCCTCAGAATATCCTTAATCTTAGCATACAGCTTGGTTGTGAAGAAATGCCTGAAGCTATGCAGGTGCACTTTACTATCTCAGGCTTTATTTCCGCAGTTTTATGCTTTATTGCATTTAGCTTTTTCCTAACCCTTTCAGTTTAACCGGAAACGTTTTCAGCTACAGGCCCCTTTAAGCTAAGTTGTGGAGGCTTTCCTAATGCGTAGTGAGGTTTTGAAGGCTGGCTTGGAGAGGGCTGGCCATAGGTCCCTGCTCCGGGCGCTTGGGATAGGCGGAGACCAGCTAGGTAAGCCTATGATAGCTGTGGTGAACAGCTACTCGGAGATTGTTCCAGGCCACATCCACCTTAGGAGGCTGGCTGAAGCCGTGAAGCTTGGAGTTCAAGCCGCTGGAGGCGTGGCCTTCGAGGTTAACACCATAGCCATCTGCGACGGCCTAGCCATGGGCCACGTGGGCATGCATTATTCACTCCCCTCCAGGGATCTCATAGCCGACTCCGTGGAGCTGGTGGTTGAAGCCCACCAGTTCGACGGGATGGTTCTCCTCTCAAACTGCGATAAGATTACGCCTGGAATGCTTATGGCAGCGGCGAGGCTGAACATTCCAGCTATCCTCGTAACCGGCGGCCCCATGCTTTCAGGCTGCTACAAGGGCGGGAAGATAGGGTTGGCGAACGTTATGGAGGCTATAGGCGAGGTTAGGGTTGGAAGGCTCTCCGAGGAGGAGTTAAAAGCCATGGAGGAGGTAGCCTGCCCTGGAGCGGGCTCCTGTAACGGAATGTTTACAGCCAACACCATGGCCTGCCTGGCTGAGGCTTTGGGTATGACGCTTCCGGGATGCGCCACCGCCCCAGCGGTTTCGGCTAGAAGGGTGGAGTTAGCCAGGCTTAGCGGGATGCGTGTAGTAGGCTTGGTGAGGGAGGGAATTAAACCCTCCTCCATCCTCACGCCTGAAGCCTTCGAAAACGCCATCATGGTTGACCTCGCCCTTGGAGGCTCCACGAACACACTTCTCCATCTTCCAGCCATTGCAAGGGAGGCTGGTGTAAGGCTGAGCCTAACCCTCTTTGATAGGCTTGCGAGGAAGACCCCTCAGCTCTGCACCCTAGTTCCCGGAGGCCCCCACACCATGGAGGACTTGGACGAGGCTGGTGGGGTTCAAGCCCTTATGAAGGAGCTTTCACCCCTCCTCCACCTGGAAGCCCAAACCGTAACCGGGAAAACGATAGGGGAAAACCTTAGGAAGGCTAGGGTGCTGAGGAGGGACGTTATAAGGCCCCTATCAAGCCCTGTGAGGAAAAGCGGGGGCATAGCTGTTTTAAGGGGGAACCTCGCCCCCAAGGGAGCTGTCGTAAAAACAGCTGGGCTTCCAGCAAACCTCAAACGCTTCGAGGGGAGGGCCAGGGTTTTCAACGGTGAGGAGGAGGCGGTTAAGGCGATAGCCAGCGGCCGGATAAGCAAAGGCGATGTGGTGGTTATCAGGTATGAGGGGCCTAAGGGAGGCCCTGGTATGAGGGAAATGCTCACTGCTACAAGCCTCGTCGTGGGGATGGGGCTTGGAGCCTCCGTAGCCCTAATAACCGATGGACGCTTCTCCGGAGCCACCCGAGGAATATGCGTAGGCCACATTTCCCCTGAGGCGGCTGAGGGAGGACCCATAGCCCTCCTCCAAGACGGAGACCCCATCCTGATAGACTTGGAAAGGAGGAGGATTGAGGTGAAGCTTTCAAGGGAGGAGATGGCTAGAAGGCTTAAAACCTTCAAGCCTCCAAGGTTAAAGGCTGGGAGGAGCTACTTAGCCCGCTACGCCCGCATGGTTTCCCAAGCCAGTCAAGGAGCCATCCTCCAATAGCCATCACCTATTTAAGGGGAGCCATTCTTCTCTTCTTTAAAGGTTAAGGGTTTTGAGCGGGTGGTTGGGCCCTCCTCCGCTCCGCTATGACATAAACCCCAAAAGGAGGGCGTGGGTTGAAGTCTTGGAATAGTAGGAGCTTAGCCCTAACAGGCGTTTTCGCAGCCCTATACGCTGTGGGAGTGGTGGCCCTAGCCCCCATAAGCTTCCAAATCTTCCAGGTTAGGATTGCAGACGCCTTACTCCCCGTAACCATGCTCTTCGGCTGGCCTGCAGTCTTAGGCGTAACGTTAGGATGCGCTGCAGCCAACGTTTATGGGGGCCTAGGCATCATAGACATTGTTTTCGGCTCCCTAGCCAACCTGGCAGCCTGCACGCTTGGAGGATGGGTTGGAAAGCGTAGTCTGGCAGCTGGCTCAGCCCTCATAACCGTTGTGGTAACCTTGGTGGTGGGCTCCTATCTAGCCCTGCTTTTCGGCTTCCCCCTCTACGTGGGCTGGGCTGGCATAGGCTTAGGCTCCCTTATCTCCATAAACCTTGTGGGGCTTCCCTTAACCTACGCTCTTGCGAGGAGGCTTGGGATGAGGTTTAAGTTTTAGAAGGAGGCTTACAAATACTGGCATAAGGCTTCCGGGTTGGTCTTGCCCGTGGAAAACCCCTTCTCAGCCTTCAGGGAGGCCTGCAGGGAAGCCCTAGTCAAGGCTTTAGCTGAAACCCATCCAGACTTCAAGCCTTCAGGCTTCCTCCTAGAAGCTCCCTCAAGCCCCAAGTTTGGAGAATTAACCTCAACCGTATGCTTTGAGCTTGCAAAAACTTTTGGGTTAAACCCCTCGGGGGAGGCTGAAAGGCTGGCTGGGCTGATTTCAGCCTCCAAGCCCCCCCTCCTCGAGAGGGTTGAAGCTGTTGGAGGCTACCTAAACTTCAGGGTTAACCATAAAGCCCTGGCAAGTTTAACCTTTAAGGCCCTAGCGGAGCTTAAGGATGCCTATGGCCTCGTTAAAACTAAAGCCCCCAAGAGGGTGATAGTGGAGCATACTAGCGCTAATCCTAATGGCCCCCTCCATGTGGGGACGGCGAGAAACTCCATCCTCGGCGACTCCATAGCCAGAATTCTCAGGGCGAGAGGCCACCATGTTCGAAGACACTTCTACGTGAACGATATGGGGAGGCAGATTGCAATCCTCGCCTATGGCTTCAGGGCGCTTAAGCGCAGGGGCTTCAAGGTTGAGGGAAAGCCAGACCGTTGGCTTGGCTTCGTCTACACCGCCACCAACACCGCCCTCGAAATCAGAAGCCTAAAGGAGAAGTTGAAGGAGGTTTCAGGCGTAGAAGCTGAACGGGTTAGGAGAATTCTTGACGAGTATGTGGCTATTGCAGCTGAGCTTGAGGACCAGAATAGGGAGGCCTTATACGCTATTATAGAGGAGGTTAACTCGGACTCCAACCCCCAGCTTAGCGTTGACCAGATTCTCAGAGCCTACGAGAAGGGGGAGAAAGCGGTTAAAACCCTTATCCAAGGCATGGTTAAACTCTGCTTGAAGGGTTTTAGGCGAACCCTAAGGAGGGCTGGAATAAGCCTGGACTCCTGGGACTGGGAGAGCAGCCTCGTCTGGGAGGGGAAGGTTGGCGAAGTTCTGAAACGCTTGGAGCAGACGGGCTTCGTTAGGTTGAGCGAAGGCTCGCTTAACTTTGAAGTTGAGGAGGCAGCCCTAAGGCTTGGCGTTAAGGAAAGGCTGAACTATGGCGATAGGCTTCCACCCCTAACCTTAACCAGGAGTGATGGAACCACGCTTTACACGACGAGAGATATAGCCTACCACCTGGAAAAGTTTAGGTGGGCGGACTGGGCTGTAAACGTTATAGGCGTGGATCAGAAACTGGCTCAAATCCAGCTTAAGGTTGCCCTCCTAGCCCTCGGCGTCTCCAAGGCGTTAGAGGGCCTATACCACTGCGCCTACGAGCTGGTGAAGCTTCCAGGCTACAAGATGTCGAGGCGTAGGGGGCGCTATGTAACCTTCGACGAGCTGCTTGAGGAGGCTGAGGGTATGGCCTACCAAGAGGTGGGTAAACGCTCTCCAGGTCTGCCTGAAGGGCTGAAGCGTGAAATCGCTAGAGCGGTGGGGCTTGGAGCCATAAAATACGCCATGCTTAACGTTTCACCCCTAAAAACCGTGAATTTCACGTGGGATAGGGTTTTAAACTTTGAGGCTAACAGCGGCCCCTATGTCCAGTATGCTTATGCTAGGGCTTCAAGCATCCTGAGGAAGGCGGGGGTGAGGAGGCTTCCAAAACCCCACCCCGAAGCCTTAGAACACGAGTTTGAGAGGAGGTTGATCGTGGAGTTAGCCCGCTACCCCGACGTTTTCGTGGAAGCTTCAGAAGGCTTGAAGCCTGAAGCCCTGACCCAGTATGCTAATGGGCTGGCTGAAGCCTTCAACCACTTCTACGACCACCTACCCGTGCTGAAAGCTGAACCTCCCGAGCTTAAATCCTCAAGGCTCTGGCTTGTGAGGGGGGTGAAAACGGTGCTGGGCAGCTGCCTAAACCTACTCGGCATACCCATCCCAAGCCGCATGTGAAAAGGGGCGTGGGGAAAATCCTATCCTTTCCTTTGAACCTTGAACTCGCAGCATTCATCGCCTTCAAGGATGCATTGGGTTTCGAGGCAGGAAACCTTACCCCATAGGGCTGAGAAGAAGCCTGAGATTATCCCCTTGATGAGGGCGCAGTGCTTCCATTTCCCCCTTCCAGCATCCCGGTATAGGGCGAAATCGTAAACCTTAAAGGTTAGGGGTTCACGGAATTCCACCTCAAACCTGCCCCACCCCGTCTCCGTTAGGAAGCCTGCCAGACCCCTAGCCAAGGCTTCCTCCCCCTCCAAACCCTTCTCCCTAAGGTATTCAACCAGCCTCCCACCCATCCTCTGGCCTGCGAAAAGCAGGATGGTGTAGGCTCCTGAGCTGAAAACCTCCCAAACCCCTAAGAGAAGGGCTTTAAAGCTTTCAAGGTTCAGCAGAACCCAGTCCTCTCCGCCACGGCTAACCCTTCCCCCCACCTCCTCGAATTCGAGTTTCACGGTGGAAGTCCTCCTGAAAGGCTGGAGGCCAGAATAGGGTGGAATTAGAACTTTTCCTTTCCTTAAGCTTAATTAAATATTCTCTCAGGTACAAGTAAATAGCGTTTTCCTCTACTTCCCGGGGGAAAAGGATAAGCTTATGGGGGATGAGGGAGTAGGATTTTGGTGGGGAGGGGCTGGTGAGGGCTGAAATAAAGATTTGCAATGTGGTTGCCTCAGTGGATTTCAGGCAGAGGCTTCCCCTTTCAGCCGTGAAGAAGGCTTTACCTGTGGTTTCAAGCCAGAAAAGCCGTTTTCCAGGCGTCGTAGTTAAGCTGGATAGGCCTAAAACGGCTAACCTCATCTTTAGCACCGGCAAGATGATTTGTACGGGTTCAAGCTCTGAGTATAGTGCCAGAACAGCGATTAGGAGGCTTGTTTCAAGCCTAAGGGAGGGTGGGGTGAAGCTTAAGGAGAAGCCTAAAGTGAAAATCCAGAATGTGGTAGCCCTCATAAACTTTAGGAGGAGCATAAACCTTGAGAGGGCTGCTAAAACGCTGGCTGGCACTATCTACGAGCCTGAACAGTTTCCAGGGCTAATCTACCAGATGGAGAAGCCTCGAACAGTAGCCCCCCTCTTCTCGAATGGGAAGGCAGTGCGCACGGGGGCGAGGAATAAGGCTGAGGTGGAGGCAGCTGTTAGAAGGCTTGAGAGAAGCCTCTTCTTTAAAGGTAAAACTTTGAGAACGGTTAGGTCTTCAAAGGAGGCTGTGGAAAACCTTGAGGAGAGGGTTCTCAAAATCTTGGAGGCCACCTACAGCCTCTGCGACTTCTGCGAGTACGATTGCGACAGCTGCCCCTACCCCGGCTTAGGCATATACCTTGAAAAGCTTGAACCACCCCTCCTAGAAGCCCTCTCCATCCTAAGCAGGGTGGAAAAACATGGGAAGGGCTTCTATATTAGGCCTAAGAGGGAGGTTTCCTCCTACCTTAAACTTTCAAAGGAGGGGTTGGGGAGCGCCCTAGCCAGCCTCCTCGAAGCCTCCCGAACATAACTCTCTCCAACCCAAGCAAAATTAATTTTTAACGTTGAGTTTTTAGGCTAGAGGGGGAGCCTTGGAGTTTCCAGCCGAGGTTTTAACTAAGAGTAGGACTGGGAAGCTTGAGGTTAGAGCTCTGGATAGTAGGGGTAAATTCCTTATGTGCAAGTATCTTGACCCCAAAACGATGAAGCCCGCTGATAAGAAGCGTAAGATTATCCTCATGGATGAGGAGGGGAAGACTAGGGAGTTCTTCATCATCCCTTTGAAGGATGGAAAACGCTACCTTATGATTGAAGGTGAGAAAGATGATTCTGCCAAGCCTGAAAACCCCATGGTCTGGAATGAGAGGGAGGGGAAGGCTGAACCCCTCTGGAAGTAAGGCGGAGCCCTGATGGGAAGCCTAGAGGAGGAGCTGGAAAAGCTTAGGGTTGAAGTGGAAAACTGTAGGAGGTGCCCCCTCCACCGGGGGAGGAATAAGCCCGTCCTAGGTGAAGGCCCAGCCCCAGCGAGGATTATGCTGGTGGGGGAGGCTCCAGGATACTGGGAGGATAGGCAGGGCAGACCCTTCGTGGGGGCAGCGGGGAAATTCCTAAACGAGCTACTAGCCGAAGCCGGATTGAAGCGGGAGGAAGTCTACATCACGAATGTGGTTAAGTGTAGGCCTCCTGGGAACAGGGATCCTAAACCCGAAGAGGAGGAGGCCTGCGCCCCCTACCTTGAAAGGCAGCTCAGCCTGCTGAGGCCAAGCCTAATCTGCACGCTTGGAAGCCATGCTACGGCTAGAATCCTAACCCACTTCGGCTTAAAACCTCAGCCCATAACGAGGATTCACGGCAAAGCCTTCAAGGCTGGAAGCCTCCTAGGCGAGGTAACCATCATCCCCCTATTCCATCCAGCCTCAGCCCTATACAAGCCGCCTATGCGAAGCCTCCAACTTGAAGACTGGAGGAGGGTAGGAGGCCTCCTAGCCGAGCTAGGGCTTAAACCCTAAAGGGGGGATTAGGCTTAACAAGGATGCTCGCCCTAATCTCTGGAGGCATAGATTCGCCTGTAGCCGCCTTCATGGCTGGAAGCCTCCCAGGCGTGGAGGTTTCAGCCATATTCTTCGACAGCTACCCCTTCACGGGTAGGGAGTCCTCAAGGGTTGAGGCCCTATGCAGGAAGCTTAAAAGCCACATACGCCTCCAAGCCCTCCACCTAATTCCCCACGGGGAAAACCTTGAAAGAATAGTTTCAGCCTGCCGTCGAAGCCTAACATGCCTCCTCTGCAAGAGGCTTATGCTTAGGGTGGCTTCAACCCTAGCCCTCCAGGAGGGAGCTGAAGCCCTAGTTACGGGGGACAGCCTAGGCCAAGTGGCAAGCCAAACCCTAGAAAACCTAGCCGTTGAAGACGAGGCGTCATCCATCCCTGTTTTAAGGCCTCTCCTAGGCCTAAACAAGGAGGAAATCGTAAGGCTGGCTAGGAAGCTTGGAACCTATGAGCTTTCAGCCCTAAAACCCTCAGCGTGTAAGGCTGCACCTGGGAAGCCTTCAACAAGGGGGAGGCTTGAAATGGTGAAGGCTGAGGAGGAGAGGCTACCCCTCGAGGAAATGGTTTCAAAGGCTCTAGCTGGGAGGAGGCTGGTGAGGCTTTAAGCCCTTCAGGGTTATCCCAGTCCTAGACGTTAAGGAAGGCTTAGCTGTCCATGCAGTTGCGGGTAGGAGGGAAAACTACCAGCCTGTGAAATCTTGGCTTCACCTAACCCCAGACCCTTTAGGCCTCGCCCAAGCCTTTGAGGCAGCCTACGGCTTCCGAGAACTCTACATGGCGGACTTAGACGCCATCCAGCGTAAGCCTCCAAACCTCCGCCTCCTAAGCGAAATCTCAGGTTCAACAAGCCTCAGCCTCATGGTGGATGGAGGTTTTAGAAGGCTGGAGGAGGCTGAAGCCTTTTTGAGGGCTGGAGCCTCAAAGGCCGTTTTTGGAACGGAAACCCTTCCAAGCTTAAGCCTCTTAAAGGAGGCTTTGGAAAGGTTTGGAGAGGGGAGGGTTACGGCCAGCCTAGACCTCTTCAAGGGTAGGGTGCTTGCAGCCGATGAAAGCCTTAGGAGGCTGAAGCCTCTGGAGGCGGCTGAAAGGCTTGAAGGCCTAGGCGTTGGGGAACTCATCCTCCTCGACCTTGCAAGAGTTGGCGTTGGCGGGGGCGTAGACTTCAGGCTGGTGGAAAGCCTGGCTCAAACCTTCCATGGAAGTCTCCTCGTAGGTGGAGGGGTTAGGGGGCTTGGAGACCTTAAACTCTTGAGAAGCCTCGGGGTTTCAGGAGTTCTACTGGCTACAGCCCTCCATGAGGGTAAAATAAGGCCTAAACAGCTTTTCGAGGAGGGCTTTCTATGCTGGAAGCCTTAATGCAACCTTAAATTATCTTTTAGGGGCTAATAGTATTGGAGTTTACTGATGGTTGAGGTATGGCTGCCCTACGGTGAAACTGAGGTCTGCGCCGACATTCCAACTGAAAACTTTTACGGAACCTTGGAGGCAAGGGAGTTTAAGCCTTCAAAGCCTCCTGAGGCTCTTGTCCAAGAGGCGTTTGAGCAGCCCCTTGAAGGCTTAAGGCTTAGAGAGGTGGCGAGGGGATGTAGGGCGGTTATCCTCCTAGACGAATACGCCTCCCCCCTCCCCCTTCAAGCTCTTGCAGCCGGTATTTTAAGGGAGCTGGAGGAGGGGGGAATCCGAAGGGAGAACGTCACCTTTGTTTTCGGCAGGGGTTTGGAGGGTGCCCCCTACCAGCTTGAGGAGGCTTCAAGGCTGCTGGGTGGGGAGGCTGAGGGCTGCAGGATTATCGTTCATAACCCCTTTGAGGGAGACTTTGAGCTGGCTGAGCTGGGCTCCACCAGTCGGAGGGTGAAAGTCTTCATTAGGAGGGATGTAGCTGAAGCTGAGGTTAAAATCTTGGTTGGAAGGGTTTCCCCCCACCCCTATGCAGGCTACAGCGGGCTTGGCCAAACCCTCCTCTCTGCTGCTGGAAGCCTTAGAACGCTTACCAGAAACTACCTCCTCTATGGGAGCCTGGAGGCTAGGGCTGGAAGGCTTGAGGGAAACCCCCTCCAAGCGGAACTCCTAGAAGCCGCTAGGATGGCTGGCTTAACCTACGCCTTCCACCTAGCCTGCAGTTGGGATGGAAGCCTCCTAAAGGCTTTCGCCGGGAGGCCTGAGGAAACCTTTAGGGCTGCAGTAGGCTTCTTCGAAGAGGCTTTCGCCTCCACCCTTGAGGGCAAATTTAGGGCTGTGGTAGCTTCACCTGGAGGCAAGCCCTACGACTCCAGCTTGGAGGGAGCTCTCCAAGCCTTGGAAAGGGTTTCAGACCTGGTTGAGGAGGGGGGAAGCATTGTGCTAGCTGCGGAGTGTGCTGGGGAGAGGCTTGACTCCACCTTCCTCCTATGGCTAAGCGAGGCTAAGAGTGTTGAGAAGGCTGAAGCCCTTTTCAGGGAGAAGCCTGAAAGAGGCTTCCACAAGGTTTTGAGGCTTAGGAGGCTTCAGTCCAAATTCAGGATATACATGGTTTCAGGCCTCCCAGAAACCATATCCTCAGAGCTCCTAGGCTTCAGAACGCTGAGAAGCCTTGGGGAGGCGGTGAGGCTTGCCCTCCGAGGCATAGGAAAGGGGCGTATAATCGTCGTCCCCCAAGCCCTAAAAACGCTTCCAAAGGTTAAGGTTTAACTCTAGCCCTACCATAGGAGGACTGCGCTTAGGATGAGGATGAGGTAGGCTACCCCTCCCAGC
>QMYD01000016.1 GCA_003662485.1 Candidatus Hecatellales archaeon
GATTTAAACTTTAGCGGTTGGGTTTGAAGGTTTTCTTTAGCTTTTTGGAGGCTCCATACCCGCAGGCAGCGCAGCGTTTTTTCCGAATGTGGTAGGCGTGACGTCCGCATCGGCGGCATCTCCGGTGAACAGGCTTGTTAAACTTCCCCATTTCGATGGCCATGGCTTCTCCCCCTGTTGGGCGCTTTGTTTAGGAGGTTACTTTTGGTGGTGATATGAGGATTACGTTGTCGCCTCTCACGATGATGGTTCCAAGCCTGTCGGTTTTGTCGGCTGAGGAAACATCTTCAGCCTCGCCTAGGAGTAGGTTCATATGCTGGTCGAAGCCTTGAAGCCTACCCCTAATACTCCTGCCACCCTTCAACTTCACTAGCACAACCTTTCCAAGACTCTCCTCCAACAGCTTTGTAGCCATATCCTCGGGCATCCGGCAAGTCCTCCGAGAGGAAGAGGCTACCCAGAGATTTTAAAGCTAAACTTGTTGAAATAGTTTTAGGTGAAGAGTTGAAACGACACCACGTTAAAGTGAAAAATTTCATGCAGCTTCTCGGAAGACTTCCCAAACCGCTGGCTGAGAAAGTCTTAGAGGAGTTGCCGAAGAGGTTTGAGGTTGAAGTCTGCAAGCTTGAGGGGGGCTTCGAAGTCTATTTGGCTGAGGGGAAGCCCCTACTCCTCGTCGATGGGGATGGAAGGGTTATGCCTACTCTGATGTCGAAAGCCTTAAACATGCTTCCAAAAGTCACCGTGGATAGGGGAGCCATACCCCACATTTGTAGGGGGGCGGATGTTATGAGGCCAGGCATCGTCAAGGTTGAAGGAGAATTCGGGGAAGGCGAAGTGGTCGCCATACTCGACGATGAACATCGTAAACCGCTAGCTTTAGGCTTATCTCTCTTCCCATCCAGCGAGGTGGAGAGACTTAAAAAAGGCAAAATGGTTAAAACAATTCATTACGTTGGAGATAGAATTTGGAAGCTTTATAGAAACTTTAAAGCTTGAAAAAACCTTAAAATTGGCGGAAACCCTTTTAAAGCGAAACTTATTCAAGTATAAAGGCTTTATAGTTATTATGTGGAAGAAGTCTTTAGAGAACCTGCAGGAAGGTCTAAAATTTGAAGCAGTCAGCCTCCCAGGCTGAGGGTGAAGCTGAAGAGAAACCCTTAGCCTATGTTAAGGCTATCCCCCTGAAGGAGTATGGAGACCTGGAGAAAATAAAGGCTGAGCTTAGGTCTGGAAATGTGCTCATCGTGAAGCTTACCCCTCTAGCGGTGAGCAGCATAGAAGCGGTTAAGGACGCCATAGAAGAGCTTAAAGCCTTCGTGGAGGCTGTTGGAGGAGACATAGCACGCCTAGGTGAGGAAAGAATAGTTCTAACCCCACCTAAAATCAAGATTTGGCGTAGGAAGGCTCAGTAAAGCCTTAGAGTTTCAAGGTTTTGAGGTGCCATACTCTCAATTTTGAACATTCGCTGAATGGTTGAGCTTAGGTCGAGACATTTCGACTTTTCACCGTGGCCCACTAGGATTCGATGGGGCTTAGGGGTTAAACGCTTAACATAGTTTAGAAGCTGGTTTCTGTCGCTGTGGCCTGAGAAGCCTTCCACGGATTCCACCCTCGACTTAACGTTTATCACTTCAACCTTCCCCTCAGGGTTTATGAGGGTTACATCCCTCATCCCGCTTTGAAGCCTGCGGCCTAGGGTTCCCTCAATCTGGTAGCTCACCAATATAATCATGTTTTTCTCGTCTGGGGCTAACTCCCTGAAGTATTCGATGGCTGGTCCTCCTTCAAGCATCCCGGAGGTGGCGAGGATAATGCAGGGTGAACCGCTTAAAACTTCGCTTCTCGCATCCGTATTCTTAATGTTTACGAAGTATTCAGACTGGAAGGGGTTAATATTCTCGTGGAGGATCATCTTCTGGATTTCCTTTGACATGTATTCTGGGTAGGCGGTGTGGATGGCTGTAACCTCGTTAACCATTCCGTCGATGTATACGGGAACCTCTGGAATCTTACCCTCCCTCATATACTGGTTTAGGACGAGCATGATTTCCTGGGCTCTTCCAACCGCCAGCACGGGGACGAGAACCTTACCCCCAGCCTTCAGGGTTTCAGCTATGAGGGAGGCAAACCTTGCTTCAACCTCATGGCGTGGAGGCATAACATCCTCAGGGGAACCATACGTCGACTCCATGATTAGGGTTTCAACCCTTGGGAAGCTGGCCACCGCTGACTCAAGCAGCATGGTTCTTGCAAACTTGAAGTCTCCCGTGTAAACAATGTTGTGGAGGCCCTCCCCAATGTGGAGGTGGATAATGGCTGAGCCTAGGATGTGGCCTGCGTTATGGAGGGTAAGCTTCACGTCTGGCGCAATATCCGTGACTACCCCATACCTTAGCGGTATGGCGTGTAAAACCATTTCTCTTACGTCTTTTTGATCGTAGGGTGGGATAACCCCCTCCCTAGAGAGCACGTCGAGGTAGTCAAGCTGGAGGAGGGCCATGAGGCTTAGCGTAGGCTCCGAGCAGTAGACGGGACCATCATAGCCGTACTTGTAGAGGAAGGGGAGAAGCCCGCAATGGTCTAGGTGCGCATGCGAGATCACCACGGCGTCGAGGCTTGAAAGGTCAAACTCGTTTAGGTCTATTCTTGGGAAGCTGTCCTCGGGGTTTAGGGTTCCAGGGTTTATGCCACAGTCTAGGAGGATGCTGCTCTCCCTGGTTCGGATGAGGATGGCTGAACGTCCAACCTGGTGGAAGCCTCCAAGGAAGGTTACTAGGATCTCCTGGCTCTTGCAGAGGGGCGTCCTAAAAATTCTTTCCCCAACATTTCTGAGGATACGCTGGCGCTCCTTCACCTCCTGGTAGAGGTAGTGGCGGATGTGGGCTATGATCTTGGAGGGTATGGGTGGGGCTCGGAGAATCCTAGGCCTCCACTTCGTCGCCCTAATGATCTCTTGGAGGGTGGCTCCATTCTTCGAGATGACGAGGCCTGGCTTCTTAGCCTCTATAACCACCTCACCAATGTTTTCGTCGAAGAGGATGTTGGTTATCTCCGCCTCGCTTGGAACAATGGAGCGGATGAATCTTTCAGCCTCCTCAGGCTTCATGCGGATGCTGGGGTCGGAGCGCAGGGTTATACGCTTCCTTATCAGGCTTACAATATCTGAGACAATATAGCTCTGGCTTAGAAGGATTTCAGGCTTCTTCGTGTAGATGGCAAGTCTTGGCCCTTCAAATTCAACCCTGGTTATCTCCGCCTCCCTTGGAACATGCTGGAGAATAATCTGCATGATTTTCGCTTGGGTTGTTTCTGCAGGCTGAGCTTGGCTTTGACTCGCCCTTGAACTAGGCATACTTAGCCTTTTCCTCCTCGCTGAGCTCCCTGAAGCCCTTACCGTCTACGATGGCCAGGTCGAAACTGTCCCCGCTGGCCGCATCCCTACGCATGGCAGCCTTAACCGCCTTAACCAGGAGGGGGACAGCCTCCTCCACAGTCATCCCATCCCTATAACCATCCTCCAGGATGCCGAAGGCCACGGGTGAACCTGAACCCGTGGCGAAAAACCTCCTCTCCTCCGTCAGGCTTCCAAAGGGATCAAGGGAGAAAATGTGAGCACCCTCCGAGTCCACTCCGGCGATGATGGCCTGAAGGATTAGGGGTAGAAGCCTATTGTAGAAGAGGATGTTGGCTGCAAGTCTTGCTGCAGCGGCTACGGGCATAGGCCTCTTATTGGCAAGCTTGTAAAGGCTTGCATTAACCCTTAGAATTTCTAGGACAGCTTGGGCGTCAGCTACCACACCAGCCATAGTCATGGCTAGGTGGTCGTCGATTTTGTGAACCTTCTTACCTCGCTTGTGAGCTATAAAGTATCCCATGGTAACTCTGGTATCGGTGGCTAGGACCACCCCATCCCTGCAGATAGCTCCAACAGTAGTCGTTCCTTTATACCGTAGACTGCTAATCCTTTCGCTCCAATCTGGCTGGTACATAACGGGCTTACTCCCGAAACATTAATGAGCAGAATGGGGTTTAAAACCCGGGAAAGCGGGCCTTACTTTTCATATT
Source organism: Candidatus Hecatellales archaeon (assembly GCA_003662485.1). Taxonomy (GTDB): domain Archaea; phylum Thermoproteota; class Bathyarchaeia; order Hecatellales; family Hecatellaceae; genus B25. The sequence goes on from QMYD01000016.1 coordinate 4,069, forward strand.
CAACCCTAAAATAAAAACATTACTCTTAAATCTGCTTAGTAGGGAATAAGGTTATCTGGGTTGACCGGTGGAATTTTCACCTTTCTAGGCGAGAAAACGGCTAGGCTTGGATATGTTTTCGTTTATGAGGGGGAGGCTGCCGCCTGTAGGAGGTGTGATTTTTCAAGGGTTTGCCATGGGAAGCTTAAGCCGAACCTAGCCTACAAGGTGGTGGAGGTGAGAGATAAGAGGATTGAATGCCCCGTTTTAGGGGAAGCTGTCCTCGTTAGGGTTGAGAAGGCTCCTGTAAAGGTTGCCATTAGGGTTGAGCAGGCAGTGGAGGGAGCCCTCATAAAGTTTACACCCCAAGAGTGTGGAAGGCTATCCTGCGAGTACTTCAGCCTATGCGTGCCTACGGCTTTGAGTAGTGGGGGAGCCTATAAGATCATTGAGGTCTTAGGCTTTTTTAACTGCCCCGTGAGGGGGGTGAGGCTTGCTCAGGTTTACCTTCAGCCTCAGCCTTAGCCTCCTCACGCTTCTCCTCCCTACGCTTATAGGTTTCAACGAAGGTTATGGCTTTAACCTCTGGGAGGAGTTTGAAGATGTCGACGGTTAGCCCACGCTTGGAGGGTTGGAGACCATCCACGATTAAGGCTTCCTCAGGCAGGCTGACCTTTAGCTCTCCTCCCTCTCCAAACTCCAGCTTCACCTTTTCAACTGGTATGGTTGGTATTCTCCGGTGGAGGAGGGCCTTAACCTTCTCCTCAAGGCTTTCAAGCTTCTTCTTAACCTCAACCTCGTAGATGAGTGTTCTGCCTGCGAGGGGAAGGTTGAAGTCCACTTGAACCCTTCCCGCCCCCACGCTCCTAACCACCGCAAGCTTCCCGTCAATTTCAACCTCCAAGCCAGGGTAGGGGGTAATATCCCTCTCCCTAAACTTTCTCAAGGGTATGAGCTTTATTTTGGAGGGGTCCCTAAGCCCGAACCCCTTCTCAGGGGGGATTTCAAGGGTTGCCTTCTTCCCAACCTCTAAGCCCTCTAGCTGCTCGTCTAAGCCCCTTAAAACCCAGCCTTCACCCACCACGACGAGCATGGGCTCGTAAACCGTGTTTTCCTTGTAGATTTTAGCCTCCTTAGCAACATCAGCCAGACTTGTGTCGAAGACTTCACCTGTCTCCTTAACCCTTGCCACATAGTCTATCAGAATGAAGTCTCCCTTAGCCACGGACATTCAAGACTCACCAGGGTATCCAGAAAATTTTCCTTAACATGTTATTTAAGGTTGTGTCTACATAAAATTCATAGATCTATGAAGATTTTGTAGGAAATCTTAAACAAACAAAACGAGGAGGCTTTCAAGTGATGAGGAGAGTAGAAATTTTCTGTCCATCCCATATCACAGGCCTTTTCACAGTGGATGGAAGCCGGAACCCGCTTAGGAGAGGCTCTAGGGGTGTGGGTGTAACGCTTGGGCGTGGTGTTAGAACATGGGTGGAGGCTGAACCTTCCGCAGGGTGGAAGGTTGAAGTTAGGGGGATTGGCGCCCAAATTCGGGGGGAGGTCTCAAAAAGAGTTGTCGAGCTTTTAAAGCCTAAGATTCTTCAGCCCCACCACGTGCATATAACGCATAGGTTTGAGGTTCCCGTGGGGGCTGGATACGGCGCCAGCGGGGCTGGAGCCCTAGGAGTAGCCTTAGGCCTAAACGAAGCCTTAAACCTAGGCCTAACCCCCCTGGAGGCTGCAAACCTTGCACACCTAGCCGAAATCGAATGCAAAACTGGGCTTGGAAGCGTTCTCGCCGAAACCTTTGGAGGGTTCAGCTTGAGAGTTAGGGCTCGAGCGCCGAGCTTCGGCCTGGTTAAAAAGTTTCAGGCTGAGGGTTGGCTTGTAGCCTCCCTATGCTGGGGTAGCCTTCCAACCCGTGGGGTGCTCTCAAACCAGCGTTTTAGAAGACTCATCAGGAGGGTGGGGGAAGCCTTCCTCGAAAAGTTTGAGGGAAACCCTACGGTTGAAGGCTTCCTTGAAGCCTCAAGAGGGTTCTCGGAAGCCCTAGGCCTCGAAAGCTTTAGGGTTAAACAGGCTTTAAGGCTTCTTAACTCTGAAGGCTTTCAAGCCTCCATGAACATGCTTGGGGAGGCTGTTTTCACCCTGATAAGGGTGGAGGAACTCCCACGCTTCCAGGCGGTTTTAAGTCATCCCATCTTTAGGGGAAGCCGCCTAACCCTTTCAGAGGTTTCGGAGGAGGGTGTAAGGGTTGAAGGCTGAAATGGTTAAGGTTACCATTGTGAAGGTTCCTATTCCGAGAAGCCATCCAAGGTTTGAATCGCTAACGGTTAGGGAGCGGATGGTTGAGGGTTTAGCTGAAGGCCTGGTGGTGCCTGAAGGCCTCATCGCCCATGGGAGAGGAGAATGCTTCGACTACCTTCTCGGCGAGGAAACCCAGGTCTTCGCCCTCAAAGCGATTAGGGCTGCAGCCGCCTCCTTCCTCCTAGCCAGAAAACCCGTAATCTCCGTTAACGGGAATATGGCTGCCCTCTGCGCCAGGGAACTCGTCGAACTTTCCAAGGCAACTGGAGCCCCGCTCGAAGTGAATCTTTTCTATCGTTCAAGGGTTAGGGAGCAGGCTGTAGCCTCAGCCTTGAGGAGGGCTGGAGCCAACGTTGTCCTGGGCGTAAAAGCCTTAGAAAGCTTGAGGGGGCTGGAAAGTATGAGGAGGCTGGTGGAGGCTGAAGGGATAGGGGAAGCCGACCTGGTAATGGTTGGCATAGAGGATGGGGATAGGGTTGAAGCCTTGAGGAGGCTGGGTAAGAGGGTGATAGCCGTAGACCTCAACCCCCTCTCCCGCTCAGCCCTAAAAGCAAACATAACCATCGTGGACAATGTGGTTAGAGCCCTCCCAAAACTGAAGGTTGAAGTTGAAAGACTCAGGAAAGCCGGCCTGAAAAACCTTCAAAAACTCGTATCCTCCTACGATAATCGGAGGATTCTAGCTGAAGCGCTAAACCATATTAGGAGGAGGCTTGGAGCGCTGGCTTCAAGCCTTGGGGAGGAATAGGAGGCTTGGAGCCAATCCTCCAGGTGGCCTTAGACTTCTCAGACCTCCACCGAGCCTTAAAGGTTGCGGAGGAGGCAGTGGAGGGTGGAGCAGACTGGCTTGAAGCTGGAACACCCCTCATCAAAAGCGAGGGCCTAAACGCCGTAAGAGAACTGCGTAAAAGGTTTCCAGGCAGGAAGATCGTGGCTGACATGAAAACCATGGACGCGGGCTCCGTGGAGGTGGAGATGGCGGCTAAGGCTGGAGCCGACGTAGTGGTCATCCTCGGGGTTTCCGACGACAGCACCGTGAGGGAGGCTGTGGAGGCTGGGAAACGCTATGGAGCAGAGGTTATGGCAGACCTAATAGGCGTGGAAAGAATGGCTGAGAGGGCTTCAAGGCTTGAGGAGTTAGGTGTAAGCTACCTATGCGTTCACGTTGGAATAGACCAGCAGATGCGTGGAGTTAACCCCATCAAAGTTTTAAAAGAGCTTTCAGGCAGGGTTAGGATACCTTTAGCCATCGCCGGGGGGATAAACAGTGAAACAGCAGTGGAGGCTGTGGAGGCTGGAGCAAGCATCGTGATTGTTGGGGGAGCCATCATTAAGGCTGCCGACGCCTCCGAGGCCACCCGAAGGATAAAGGAGGCTTTGAAAAGCCGGAGGCCCCTAGCCTCACCCAAGTATAGGAAGGGTGGAGTGGAGGAGGTTAAGGCCCTCCTCCTAAGGGTTTCAACCCCCAATATTTCCGACGCCATGCATCGGAGGGGTGAAATGAAAGGCATAAAGCCGCTGGTTTCAGGCTTAAAAATGGTGGGTCAAGCCTTCACGGTTAGAACCTTCCCGGGAGACTGGGCGAAGCCTATAGAGGCCATAGAGCAGGCTAAACCGGGTGAAATCCTCGTGGTTGAGGCTCAGGGCTGCGATAGGGCTGTTTGGGGTGAGCTTGCCACCTACAGCGCTGTTGGGAGGAGGCTTGGAGGCGTGGTTATCGATGGGGCTGTAAGAGACGTGGAAGTAATAAGGCAGCTCAGCTTTCCCGTTTTCGCCAGGGAGATAACCCCCACTGCAGGCGACCCAAAAGGCTTCGGAGAAACGGGGGTGGAAATAACCTGTGGAGGCGTGAAGGTTAGGCCTGGAGACTGGATTGTTGGAGACGATAACGGTGTGGTGGTAATCCCAAGGGAGATGGCTGTTGAAATAGCGAATAGGGCTGAAGATGTAAGGGAAAAGGAGGAGCGGATTAGGGCTGAGATAAGGGCTGGAAGCACCCTCTCAGAGGTTTTGAAAATTAAAAAGTGGGAGAAGGTTTTGGGGTGAAAATGATGCGGGGGGACTTCAGGCTGCTGGTGGTGGGTGGCGGAGCGATAGGCTGCCTATACACGGCCATCCTTTCCAGCATAGGTTGCAGGGTCACCCTTCTAGGGCGCCCATGGATGATTGAAGCCGTAAGGAGAAATGGTTTAAAAGTCCACGGGAAAATCAGTTTGGAAACCAGAGTTTACGAGGCGGTTAGCTTCCCAAGCGAAATTAAGAGGCTGGAGGACTTCAGCCTAATCCTGCTGGCGGTTAAGGCCTACCAGGCGGCTGAGGCTGCTCTTCAGGTTTCACCTATAGCCGCAGCAAGCGGGGCTCCCATCCTATGCCTGCAGAATGGGCTGGGGGTTGAAGGTGAGGTGGCTGAGGCTTTAGGCCCCCTAATCCCCGTGGTTAGGGGTGTAAGCTTCTGCGGGGCCTATGTTGAAGGCCCAGGGGTAATCCGGTGTACGGGCTTAGGCGAAACCCTGGTTGCGAATAAACCTTTAAGGAGGCTTGCAAGGTTTGTAGACCTTTTGAGGAAGGCTGGCCTCCAGGCTAGGCTTGAAGACTCTATGGAAGCGGTGGTTTGGGAGAAAACCTTGGTAAATGCTGGGATAACCCCCTTTGGAGCCCTAACCGGGCTTAGAAACGGTGAACTCCTCAAGGCGGATGGAATTCCCGAAGCCATGGCTGAAACGGTTAGGGAGGGTGTAAGGGTTGCGGAGAAAAGCCGTGTACATCTGTCTAGGGACCCCGTGGAGCTAACCTTCAAAACGGCGGAGGCCACAGCTGAAAACTACAATTCCATGCTTCAGGATTTGAGGAGGGGGAAGAGGACGGAGATAGACTATATTAATGGTGCCCTAGCTAGGCTGGGTGGAAGCCTTGGAGTTCCAACCCCCCTAAACAGGCTGCTCACCAAGCTCGTAAAGGATTTAGAGGCAGGGAGAAAACCGGAATGTGGGATTTCAAGCATCCTTCAAAGAGCCTTCTAGGCTCGGAGAGCCGGAGGCTTGAAGGCAAGAGAATTCTCCTAGCCCTAACCGGAAGCGTTGCCATTATTCAGGCTCCAGCCCTCGCCAGGAAGCTTATGAGGCTTGGAGCTGAGGTTTACTCTGCGATGACGCCTAAGGCGAGGGCCATGCTTAACCCCGAACTTATGGAGTGGGCTACGGGAAACCCTGTTGTAACCGAGATTACAGGTAAAATCGAGAACATCGCAGCCTTCCTCAAACCCCCGGAGGGGGAAAGACCAGTAGACCTCATGCTGGTCGCCCCCGCAACAGCCAACACCCTAGCCGAAATAGCTCACGGTCTCTATAATGATGCGGTGTCAGGTTTCGCCATGGCTGCTAGGGGAGCCGGAATACCCGTAATCCTAGCGCCAGCCATGCACCTCCAACTGCTCTCAAGCCCAGCGGTGCAGAGGAACCTCAAAACCCTGCGGGAGCTCGGCTTCGAAATCGTTGAGCCGAGGATTGAGGAGGGGAAGGCGAAAATGGCTGACATAGACGAGGTGGTGGAAGCTGTGGTTCGGAGGCTTACCCCGAAAACCCTGGCTGGCTTCAGGTTTCTGGTTACCGCAGGTCCGACGAGGGAGCCCTTAGACCCTATTAGGCTGATAACGAATAGGAGTTCTGGGAGGATGGGGGTAGCCCTCGCCTTTGAAGCCCTACGTAGGGGGGCGGAGGTAACCCTCATCTATGGGCCTGGAAGCGTTAAGCCTCCAAGAGATGCTAAAACCATTAGGGTTGAAACGGCTAGGGAAATGTTTGAGGCAGCCCTCGAAGAGCTTAAAACAGGTGAATACCACGCCTTCCTCGCTGCTGCAGCCATGGCAGACTACGAAGTTGAAAGGCCCTCCCCAGCCAAAATATCAACCCTCCAGTTTAAGGAGTTAACTGTTAGGCTTAGGGCTACACCAAAACTGGTGGACGAGGTTAAAAAGCTTAGGCCTGAAATCTTCCTCGTAGCCTTCAAAGCCGAGTATGGGGTTTCGCTTGAAGGGTTGAGGGAGAAGGCTTTAGAGAAGCTTAGGGCCTGTGGGGCAGACCTAGTGGTTGCCAGCGACGTTTCAAAGCCTGGAACAGGCTTTCAGGCTGAGGCAATCGATGCCCTCATCGTCAATGAGAGGGGGGAAACCCTTAAGCTTGAGAGGATGGGGAAGGAGGAGGCAGCCGTGGAAATCTTAAACCTCGTGGAGGAGAGGTTAAAGGCTAAGAGGGGGAAGCCTTCCTAACCCCTCCTCCAGTTTACCTTCTACCTCGCTGATGATTTTTGAGGGCTCCTCAGGGAAGCCGTAGCCAAGCTTGGAGAGGCTGTCAAAAACAGCCTTCAGCGTTCTTGAAACGAAGGGCTGGCAGATGATTCCCATACTCCCTATTCGGAAGCATTTCCCCTTAAGCTTGCCCGCCCCCCCACCGATGACTACTCCATGGTTTTCCCTAGCCATCCTACGCATTTCCTCCCCGTCTATTCCAGGCGGATTCCATAAGACTATAACCGTGTTGGAGCGGTTTTCAGGCTTAGAAACGGTTCGGAGGCCAGCCCTATCGAAGGCCTCATAGAAGGCTTCAGCGCACAGCCTATGCCTCCTAATCCTGTTTTCCAAACCTTCCTCCCTAAGAAACTTTAAAGCCTCATCCAGCGCGTAGAAGAGGGTTAAAACGGGGGTGAAGGGTGTCTCCATTCTCTCATAGGCGAAGCTCCGATAGGATTCAAGGTCAAAGTAGAATGGTCTATGCTTGTTTTCCCTTAAAACCTGGTAGGCTCTTTCGCTGACGGAGACCATGGAAACCCCTGGAGGGCAGGCCAGACACTTCTGGCTTCCAGCGATGCAGAGGTCCACCTTCCACTCGTCTACGGGTAGCTCATCTCCAGCCAGAATGGAAATGGCGTCCACGATGAAGATTTTGTCGTGGCGTTGGCAGAGTTCTCCAAGCTCCTTGATGGCTCTCCAGGTTACCCCGGTGGAGGTTTCATTGTAGACGGTGGCCACAGCCTTCACATCAGGGTTTTCATCTAAAGCCCTTTCAACCTCTTCGATGCTTGGGTTTTCACCCCACTCCGCTGAGACGTCTACGGGTTTGCCTCCAAACCTAACCACAGCTTCCCTAAGCCTTTCCCCAAAGATTCCGAAGTGGATGGTTAAAACCTTGTCTCCTGGAGCTACGATGTTGCCTACAGCACATTCCACGCCTCCGGTTCCCGAAGCCGTCAAGGGGAAAACATCATTCCTCGTTTGGAAGGCATACTTCAGGTTTTCGAGGATGCTCCTGTAGAGTTCTCTAAAGGCTGGACCCCTATGGTTTATGATGGGCCTAGCCATAGCCTTGAAAATCCTTTCGGGAGTGTTGGTTGGACCTGGAGTCATGAGCAGAGTTTCAAAACCCAAAATCCTTACACCTAAAAATTCTGGTTTAAAGGGGAGAGATGCTTATCTTAAAATTGCTGGGTTTGAATAAAAGATTTTTGGTGGGGGGTTTGGGTAGACCCGTAGTAAGCCTCCTAACGGATTTCGGTTTGAAGGATAGTTATGTAGCTGAAATGAAGGCGGTGATTTTAAGCTTATGCCCTAGGGCCTCGCTGGTGGACATCACCCATGAGGTTGAACCCTTCAACCTTAGGGCTGCAGCCTACCTGCTCAGTAGGGCTGCACCCTGGTTTCCGAGGGGAACAGTTCACCTAGCCATAGTAGACCCTGGAGTTGGGGGAGGAAGAAAACCCCTTATCGTGGAGGCTGAGGGCGCAGTTTTCGTTGGACCTGACAATGGAATTCTCCTCCCAGCCGCTCGAAAACTCGGCTTAAAGCGGGTATACGAGATTAGAAGCGAGAAGCTCCCCAAACGGTTCACGGAGGTTTTCCATGGCAGGGACATCTTCGCCCCCACGGCTGCTCGTTTAGCCTGCGGGGTTAAGCCTTCAAGCCTTGGCGTGGAAACCTCCGAATTCGTGGAGGAGGTTATCCCGCAGGCTAAGATTCTTGAAGGGAAAATTAGGGGTGAAATAGTTTACGCAGACAGGTTTGGAAACCTGGTTACCAATATTGGGAGGAAGCTGCTAGAAGCCTTTAATGTTAAGCCTGGAAGCCTCCTCAAGGTTTCCTTTAAGGAGCGTAAGGCCTTAACGGTGCGGTTTCTCCAAGCCTACTCGCAGGCTGAGGTTGGAGAGCTTCTAACACTGATTGGAAGCTGGGGAACCCTTGAGGTTTCAGCCAATCAGGCTAAGGCTTCAGAGAAGCTTAAGGTGGGCGTTGGAGAGGAGCTTTGGGTTGAGAAGGCTTAACCTTATCGGTTTTGGTTAGGTTTCTAAGCCTTTCAACCCCTCCAATCTGCTTAATGTAGCGGGCGACTGCCGCTGGAACGAGGTTCTCCCAGTTTTCACCCTTCAACATTTTCCCTCTAACATAGGTTGCTGAGTAGAAGGTTCTCCTGTAAAATTTTATGCCTTCAACCTTGAAGCCTGCCTCGGCGAAGAGTTGCCTGCTTAGGGGGTCATTAGTGAAAACCACGTTGAATTTGGGGGTGTAGGCTA
>QMYD01000017.1 GCA_003662485.1 Candidatus Hecatellales archaeon
GCTGCAACCCCGGAGCAGGCTGCCTATGCTATAGAGCAGGGCCTTCGGGATGTAGGCTTAAAAACGGTTTACATGGGTCTACCCTGCCTTGAAACCCCCCACTTCTACGAGCTTGTAGGGAAATTTGGAGACTACGTGGTCTATGACTCGAGGTTTACGCCTCTCCTCCCCTACAAGGCTGTTGCAGCCAGGTTTGTGGAGGCCTATAAGAAGAAGTTTGGAGAGCTTCCAAGCTTCATGGCACCTCTAACCTACGATATGGTTAAAATCGTATGCAAGGCTATAGAGGCTGCTGGAAGCCTAGACAAGAAGGCGATTAGAGATGCGCTTGAAAAAATGGACATACCCGCAGACGACTTCCTAGCACCAATGCACAACAACAGGATTTCATGGGATGAACACCACGAATCCCACATGGATTCCTTCGTAATCCAGCTACGCTGGGACGAGAAGGCTGGAAAGTTGAAGCCGTATATTGTCTGGGGCCCGCCAGAAGTTGCCAAGCAGGCTAAGTTTGAGCTGCCCCCCTACTACGAGAAGCTCTCCTAACCCGTTCTCCCTCCCCCTTTTTAAACACTCAAATGAGCCCCTGTGAGGTCTGATGATAGGCGGCAGCATTATCATTCAGGTACTAGTTTGGGGAATAATTCTAGGCTGCATCTACGCCTTAGCTGCCTCAGGTTTCAGCCTGATTTTCGGCGTCACCAAGGTGATTAATCTAGCTCATGGAGAACTCATCATGATAGGTGGCTATGTCAGCTTCTGGCTTGCTGTTCTCACAGGTTTGAATCCTTACCTCTTCATCCCCCTCGCTGTGGCGGTATCCTCCGTTATCAGCATCGTGTTCTACTCGCTGGGCTTCCATAAGATCATGGGGGCTGAGAAGCTTCGTGAAGCCTTCCTCGCCATAGGGTTCACCTACGTTATTGAAAACATGGCTGTGCTAATGTGGAAGGAGGATACCAGGGTGGTTCCAAGCCCCTACAGGCAGCAGTTCATTGTGGTGGGAGGCTTCAACCTTGGTGTGGATCAGCTCATAACCATAGCGGGCACAGCCATAGTTCTACTCGCCTTCTTCTTCTTCATCATGAAGACTAAGTGGGGGAAGATGGCTCGGGCGGTAAGCCAGAACAGGGAGGCAGCCATGATGATCGGTGTGAACGTGGTTAGAATTGACATGCTAACCTTCGCTGTAAGTGGAGCCATGGCTGGGGTTGGAGGAGCCCTTCTCGGGGTAATTTTATACTTAAACCCTTACATGGGCTTAGGCCTGACTATTATGGCCTTCACCATAGTGGTCTTTGGGGGGATGGGTAGCATCCTAGGCGCCGTTGTGGGTGCGATAATCCTTGGAATAGCCCAGCAGTACGCCGTCTTCTTCCTTGGAGGCGAGTGGAGCTACGCAGTTGCCTTCGCTCTCCTAATCCTAATTCTGGTGTTGAGGCCTCAGGGACTGTTTGGTGGGGGTGGTTAAGGCCCTTGAATAGCAGACTTTTAAAAGCCAACGTGGCTGGGGTTCTCATCCTAGCCCTCATCCTCGCCTTCCTGCCATTGGTGGTGAAAGACCCATACATATTACACATTTTCGTGATGATCTTCTTTTACGCTGTGTATGCTTTGAGCTGGAATTTTCTAGCCCTCTCAGGCCAGCTTTCCCTAGGCCACGCCGCCTTTCTTGGTTTAGGCTGCTACACCACGGCGCTGGCAGTGAAGATGGGCTTCCCCCTAGGGGTGGCGGTTGCCTTTGCCCCCCTTATAGCTGGGCTTGCAGGCCTATTCCTAGGCGTGATCTGTGTGAGGCTTAGGGAGTGGTTTCTCGCCCTAGCCACCCTCGCCTTCTCCATCATTTTAGAGCCCATTTTCGGCTCTTGGGAGTTTGCTGGGAGGAGGGGTGGGATACCCGTACCCTCCTTCTTCGGGCCTGGCAAATACCTTTTCATACAGGAGTACTATCTTTTCTTCGCCTTCTTCCTAGCCTCCTCCATAGTCCTATACTGGCTGTTGAAGGGGACTAGGCTTGGCGTAGCCTTCTCTGCCATAAGGCAAAACGAGTTTGAGGCGGAGCTTTCAGGAATTAATACCGTCCGCTACAAGCTGATATGCTTCATTATCAGCGCCTTCTTCGCAGGGCTTGCTGGAGCCTTCTACGCCCAGTATGTTGGACGTATAACCCCGAAAATTTTCAGCCTTGACTACTCTCTCATGCCCGCTTTGATAGCCATCGTTGGAGGCTGCTATGTTAGCTGGGGGCCCATCATAGGCTCAGCCATCATAATGGTGCTATTTGAAGGGTTGAAGATGGTGCCTCTCTACGGCATGTCTGTTGCCCGAATGATAATCATAGGCTTCCTCTTAATTCTGTTCGTAATTTTTGCACCTAGGGGTTTGGCTCCAATTATAAGCCGTCCAAGGTTTAGAAGAGGGAAAACATGAAGAGGGGTAAGCCGTTAAGCTCCTAGATAAGCTTTTCTAACTCTCTCATCTTTTAGAAACTTTTCCTTAGGCCCCTCCAGTGTTATCCTACCCTCTTCTATGAGGAGGGCTTTGCTGGCCATCTGCAGGGCGTCATAAACATTCTGCTCGGTTAAAAGTATGGTTATCCCCTCAGCGTTAATACGCTTGATGGTTTCGAAGAGGGTTGAAACGACTGTAGGAGCCAAACCTGAAGAGGGCTCATCCAACATTAAAAGTTTAGGCCTAAGCATGAGGGTGTAGGCTATGGTTAGCATGCGCTGCTCCCCGCCGCTCAGGGTTCCAGCCCGCTGCTTCCTCCTCTCCTTCAACACGGGGAAAAGGTTGAAAACCATTTCGAGGGTTTCCTCAAACTTCGAGTAGTTTCCGCTCGCATGGGCGCTGACCTCAAGGTTTTCCATAACCGTGAGTTCAGGGAAGAGGCCTCCCCTCTCAGGAGCCAACGTCACACCCTTCCTCGCCACATGGTAGGCTGGAAGCCCACTAATCTTTTCCCCCTTGAAGTATATTTCGCCTGAGAAGGGTTTCACGAGGCCTATAATCGTTTTGAGGAGGGTTGACTTTCCAGCACCATTCGGCCCCACAATGGTTACAAGCTCCCCCTCCTCCACGTTAAAGCTGATGTCCCATAGGACTTGAAGCTTTCCATACCCAGAATTCAGATTCTTAACTTGAAGCATGTTACGGCTGACCCTCCATCCTGAATTTTTCACCTAAATAAAGCTCTATTACCTGCCGGTTTCTCATAACCTCCTGGGGTTTACCCTCAATAATCTTCTGGCCGCTTGAAAGCACTATAACCCTGTCGCAAACGCTGACCACAATTCTCATCACATGCTCGACGAGAAGTATGGTTATACCGTTTTCACGTATCTTCCTGATAAGCTCAATAGCCTTTTTGCTCTCGGTGGGGTTTAACCCCGTCGTAACCTCGTCGAGCACGAGGAGTTCAGGATTGCTGGCTAGGGCTCTCGCAAGCTGAAGATATTTCAGGTCTAACGTGTTAAGGTTGGAGGCTGGCACATAATACTTGTCTCTAGGAAACCCTACGAACTCTAGGATTTTGAGGGCTCTATCCTCAGCCTCTTTTCCCTTCAAATCCTTCTGGAGGAAGAGCATGGGAAGTGTAATGTTTTCAACGGTTGAAAGCTCTGGGAAGGCGTGGGGTATCTGGAGGGTTCGACCTATCCCCTTCTCGCAGATTTGATGGGGTTTAAGCGCTGTAATATCTTCGCCCTTAAACTTGATTTTACCCTTGTCAGGCTTGTAAACCCCGCATATCAGGTTTAGCAGCGTCGTCTTCCCAGCGCCGTTTGGACCTATTAAACCCAGAATCTCCCCACGCTTCACAGTGAAGCTTACGTCTCTAACAGCCACAAGCCCGCCAAAGTGCTTCGTTACAAAGTCTACTTCAAGGATTGGCTCCAAAATTTTTTCTCCTCCGAAGCTTGCACCCGCCCCATCTTAAATGCAACCATTAAAGATTTTAACTTTTCTTAGGGTAAAGTTTTCTTAAAGAGTTGTTTGGAAAGATTGAGGGCCTTGAAGGCTGAAACGTTTATAAAGTATGGTGGGAGAACGCTGAGCTTCACCCTACCCAAAGGGTGGAGGCTCGTTAAGGTTGCAGTGCCTAGAGAGGAGCCTAAAGCCGTGGATGAACTGGAAGCCGTGAAAAGCAGCCTTCAAAACCCTGTTTCAGCCAGCCTTCAAAACATGGTTTTTCAGGGTGCAAGGGTAACCATAATAGTGGATGATAAGACTAGGCCAACTCCAACCCATAAAATTCTTCCCATTCTACTCGACAAGCTAAACTCGCTTGGGGTTTCCGACCGAAACATTAAGATTGTGGTTGCATTAGGCCTTCACTCCGAAAATAGCTGGGAAGAATTGGAGAGGAAGCTGGGTGGGGAAGTCTTAAGTAGGGTTGAAGTTTACAACCATAACCCTAACTCCAACCTTTCCTATCTGGGTGAAACTAGTCGTGGCACGCCGGTTTACGTTAACAGGCATGTTGTGGAGGCTGATGTTAGGATAGGGGTTGGAAGTATTTCCCCCCATCCTGCTGCAGGCTACTCAGGGGGGCCGAAAATCATTCTGCCAGGGGTCTCAGGTAAAACCACCATCTACAAGAATCATTCCTTTTTCAGGGAGCCTTCAGCCGTCATTGGTAAGCTTGAGGGGAACCCCGTCTTCCTCGACGAGGTTGAGGCTGCACGCATGGCCAGACTAGACTTCATAGTGAACACGATTTTGGACTCCTCCGGTAGGATTATGAAGGTTTTCTCAGGAGATCCTGTTGAAGCCTTCAGGAGGGGGGTTTCCTTTTTCAAGGGCATCTACCAAGTGTCAGCGCCAGCCGTCGACGTTTCCATTGTTTCAAGCTACCCAGTCGACATAGACCTCTTCCAGTCTTTTAAGGCAGCTTTTGCAGCCAGTCTAACTACGAGGAGAGGTGGGGTAATAATTTTGGTCTCCCCATGCTCTGAAGGCGTTCGCAAGGAACACTACGAGACGGTTGCCGGCCTAGGCCTGCACAAGCTCAACTGCGAGGAGCTTTACAGGGCTGTGGAGGAAGGTAAACTGCCAGACTACGTTTTCGGCCTAGGCTACTATAAACTCCGCAAAATGATTGAGGGTAAAAGAATGATTGTGGTAACGGATGGCATTCCAGGGAGAAAACTGGGTGAAATGGGCTTTGAGCACGCTAAAAACATTGAGGAAGCCTTTGAAATGGCCGGCTTCAGGGAAGCAGAAGTCTTAGTGGCGCCCTATGGAGCCAAAATCCTCCTGAAACCTGAAGGCGAAGGAGGCGACTAGGTTTGGGGTGGAAGAGCCACCCTGATGGTTAGCTCAGCTATCCTTTTAACGGCTTCCCTCTTCTTTCTAAGCGTTGAATCCGTCACGGTTTCATACTGGATAGCCTGCCTGTAGCACACTTTGGCGCAGGCTGGGTCTCCCTCGCAGAGATTACAGGTTAGTATGCGTTTTCTTTCGGGGTCTAGGTGAATGCCTCCGAAGGGGCAGGCGTTAAAGCAGGCCTTACAGCCTATGCAGGCTTCCTCGTCCACAACCACCGCGCCAACACTGTTAATGCTGATAGCCTTAACTGGGCAGGCCTCCCTGCATAGTGGAGTGTAGCATTGCTGGCAGAGCATGGGAGCATATAGGCCTACCTCCTCCCACTTCATAACGTAAACCCTTGCCATCAAAGGTTTTACCGCTCCCTCCCTCACCTGGGAACAGGCAGCCTCGCAAGCCCTACAGCCCGAACACCTCTCAAAATCTATAACCAAAATCTTCTGCGCCATGTTTCTCCCTCCTAACCTATTTTACCCATTTCCCTAAGCTTGGCCGCCACATCTTCGAGGCCTAGCTCTTTAAGCTTTTCCTCGGTTGGATAGCCTGTTGAGGGGTCCCATCCCCTAAGCCTATAATAGTGCGTTTTCAACTCTTCGAATTTTTCCCTGTCTATGGGTGGTGAAGGTATTTCTGGGGCTTTCTGAGGATACATGAAGTATAGGTCGGGTAGGGTGTCATCCTTCCTCGTCCTACCCTCAGTCACCATTATGGCTCTTTCAAGGTTCCAGAGTCTTTCACCAATTTTGAGGAGTTCCTCGTAGGTCATTTCCTTACCCGTTACGGCGGTGAAGAATTTGCTTTCAACGGTTAGGTCTCCAACCCCGCCTGTGACGGCGTCTAGGATCATGGGGTAAAGCCAGTCGCAGAGGGTTAGGGCATCCTTAACGTTTGCTCTATTCTCTATGATGATGACGGCTCTAGCCTTATCCTCATCGTATTCAGGCTTCCCTATGGGGTGAATGGCATTCTCAGACCCATAAATCTCCTTTGCAATCTTCTTCTGCTCCTCGAAGGGTAGGCCGCTCCAGAAGACTAGGTTTGTGTCCTCGTGGGCGTGGTCGAAGGGATCCCTTGAATACATGGCCCATAGGAGGGCGTCGAGAATGAAGGCTCTGGGATCATAGTGGCCTGAGAAGCCGTGGCCTCCAGCTCCCCCGCTCACGAAGTAGCTCCCGCTGAATTCGCCTAGATCCCTCTTCAGGAAGTGTTCTTCAAGCACTCCAAGCTTTTCAGCAGCCCTCCAGGTTCCCTCAGCCAGGATATCTCCAAACCCCTCCCTATAGGTGATCTTCCTAAGAAGGGTGACCATGAACTCCCTGTCCGGAAACTTTGAGATGGGTATGCCTGTCTTCTCGTCGTCGATGATCCCGTCGGCGTGTAGGGCTCTCAGTAATGGGATCATCTGCATAAACTCGTAGGCGTTTAGGCCGTACTGGTCTGCAAGGGTTTTCGCCTCCCAGGTGGCTCTTTCAGCTTTCTCGTCTGGGAGGGGACTCCTATTCGTTATCAGGTTTGCATACCACCACTGGAGGCAGCTGATTTCGCCTCCGGGGAAGCCTGGAACCTCACAGTAGTTGTGGCATCCTATGGGGCAGGCGAAGCATCCAGTGTTCCTAACCCTACCCCTACTATCCAGGCCATACTTCTTGATGAAGGGTGGAATCCAGGGGTTAGCCATCTTGGTAATGTTCCAGTGGTCTCTGGTGGCATGAAACCTCCTGCTATCCTCTATGGAGGAGCAGCAGATGACGAAGCGTGGTGTTACATACTCTCTAAGGGCTAGCACTCCTTCAGGATCTGCGACGGCTACGCCCTTAGTTCCCCTGACAGCTATGGCCTTCAGGTTCTTGGAGCCCATGACAGCTCCAAATCCACCCTGACCTGCAGCCCTAGCCCTACGATGGATGATACAGGCGAAGCGGACGAGTTTTTCACCAGCCGGGCCTATGGCCACCACCTGGGCTCTCTCATCTCCAACCTCCCTTTTAACTAGGTCTTGGGTTGCATAGGCGTCGGCACCCCAAATCCTGGTTGCATCCCTAATCTCCACGTTGTCGTCCTGAATCCAAAGGTAAACGGGTTTTTCAGCTTTCCCCTTAATGACTAAGCAGTCGTATCCTGCGAATTTGAGTTCCGGCCCCCACTCACCTCCAAAACTGCTTCTCGTATAGGCTGGCCTTGGATAGGTTATGGGGCTTTTTCCCGCCACAATGGTTCTGGCTGAGCCTGGAACCAGGGTTCCCGTGAGGGGGCCCACGGTGAAGAAGAGCAAGCTTTCAGGGTCGAAGGGATCCATGTCAGGCCTAGCTTCATCCCAGTATATTTTGTCTGCGAAGCCTATGCCGCCCAGAAACCTATCCGCATAAGTGGTGGTGGAAACCGTATAGGTTTTACCCTCCGTTAAGTCAACCCTGAGAATTCTTCCCGCATACCCATACATTTACGCTTCCCCTTCCAGCCAATAAGTCCAATTTTCAATTTTTCCTTGACCCAAGTATTAAAAATTTTTCACGGTTTGTGGAAGGGAAAGGTTTTTTAATTTTATCAGGGTTTTTCTCCCTTCTGGCGGAGGAAGGCTAGTGGTGGACGCAGTGAGGGATTACGTTCTCTGAGGGGCGGTTAAGGAAAGGGCAGCGAGTCGTCGTCCACCCTGAAAGTGAAGGTTTATGGAGGGAAAATAGGGTTGAGTGGTGAGGCTAAAGACCAGATTTTCGCCTTAATCGTGGAGAACAAGCCTGGAGTCCTCTTCAGGGTAACCAACATGATAAGGCGTAGGGGCTTCAATATTGAAAGCATTACGGTGGGAACGCTAGCTGACCCCAGCCTCTCAAGGATGACCATCGTGATTAGGGGGGATGAGCGGGAGGTAAGCCAGGTGATGAAAAACCTCTACAAGCTGGTGGAAACCGTTAGGGTGGCCAGAATACCCGAGGAGTCCTCCGTCCTCAGGGAGCTAGCCCTAATAAAGGTTAAAGCCTCAAATCCTCAGGCTAGAGCTGACATTCTAAACTACGCTCAGATTTTCAGGGCTAGAATCGTCGATGTGGCTGAGGACGCCCTAACCGTGGAGATAACAGGCGAATCCAGGAAGATTGACGCCTTCCTGAATATTGTGAAGGGCTTCGGAGTAAAGGAGATGGCTAGAACGGGGATAACAGCCCTCGTAAGAGGAGGGAAAACCATAGAGGATGAGGATAAGTTTGGAGTTGTGAGGCATGGTTAAAATATACCATGACGAAGACGTGAAAACAAGCTATCTTAAAGATATGACCATAGCCGTCATAGGTTATGGAAACCAGGGTAGGGCTCAAGCCCTATGCCTCAAAGATTCAGGCCTAAACGTGGTTGTAGGGCTTAGGCCTGGAGGCTCCTCCTGGGGGAGGGCTGAAGCAGAAGGCTTAAGGGTTAAAAGCGTTGGGGAGGCTTCCCGTGAAGCCGACATCATTCACATGCTCATCCCCGACATGGTTCAAGCTGAAGTCTATAGGGCTGAGGTTGAGCCCAACCTTAAGGCTGGAAAGGCGTTATGCTTCTCCCACGGCTTCAACATTCACTATAGGCTTATTATTCCACCCCCCAACATAGACGTGATCATGGTGGCTCCCAAAGCTCCAGGCCCAAGGCTTAGGGAGGTATACCTTGAAGGCTTCGGCGTCCCAGCCCTGATAGCCGTCCACCAGAATGCTTCGGGTAGGGCTAGGGAATTAGCCTTAGAGATGGCTAAGGCGTTAGGCTGCACTAAGGCTGGGGTTCTGGAAACCACCTTCAAGGATGAGACGGAAAGCGACCTCATAGGGGAGCAAACCGTACTGGTTGGAGGCCTCATGGAACTCATTAGGAAGGCCTTTGAGGTGCTGGTTGAGGAGGGCTACCCACCCGAACTCGCCTACTTCGAAGCCTGCAATGAGGCAAAGCTCATCGTAGACCTAATCTATCAGGGAGGCTTAACCTACATGCTCTCCTCGGTTTCCGAAACGGCTAGGTATGGGGGGCTCTCCGTAGGCCCAAAAATCATAGATGAACACGTGAAGGAGAATATGCGTAGGGCAGCTAGGGCTGTGAAGGATGGAAGCTTCACCAAGGCCTGGCTTGAAGAGTATAAGGCTGGGAGGCGAAACCTCCACCGCATGTTCGAGGAGGTTAAGGCCCACCAGCTTGAGCAGGTTGGCAGACTCATAAGGAAGATGTCAGGCTTGGAAAGGTAAGGGGAAGGATGGCTGGGCGAACCATAGCCGAGAAAATCCTGGCTAGGGCTTCAGGCCAGCCCAGCGTTGAGCCTGGAGACTTCGTAGAGGCAGAAGTAGACCTTGTAATGGTTAACGATATTACGGGGCCCCTAACCGTGAAGGCTTTGAAAACACTGAGCAAGCCGAGAATCCGCAACCCAGAGAGGCTGGTCATAGTTTTGGATCATCAAACCCCAGCCGACAGGGTTCAATCCGCTGAAAACCATAGGCTTCTCAGAAGTTTTGCCTCCGAGTTTGGGGTTAAAGCCCTATACGACGTGGGTGAGGGAGTATGCCACCAGGTGCTTCCGGAAGAGGGCTACGTGAAGCCTGGAATGCTCATCGTGGGAGCGGACTCCCACACGTGCACGTATGGGGCTTTCGGAGCCTTCGCCGTTGGAGTTGGCTCAACCGACGCCGCCGCAGCCCTCGCCCTCGGAAAACTCTGGCTCAAAGTACCTGAGAGCATGCTGGTGAGGGTTACCGGAAAACTCGGCCGCCTCGTCACCAGCAAGGACCTAATTCTCTATGTGCTTGGAAGGGTTGGGGTGGAGGGTGCAAACTACATGAGCGTGGAGTTTAAAGGTGAAGCCATTGAAGCCCTATCCGTCGATGGGAGGATGACCATAACCAACATGGCCGTGGAGATGGGAGCTAAAACCGGAATCATGGAGCCAGACGATAAAACCCTCCAATACCTGGCGGAGGCAGGCGTGAAGGGGGATTTCACCCTCGTGAAGAGCGATCCAGAAGCCCAGTACGCTGAAACCCTTGAATTCGATGCTGGAGAGCTTGAACCTTTGGTAGCTGCTCCTCCAAGCCCAGCCAATGTCAAGCCAGCTGGCGAACTTTCCAGCGTAGAGATAGACCAAGCCCTACTGGGCTCCTGCACTAACGCTAGGCTTGAAGACCTTAGGCTTGCAGCTGGAATCCTTAAGGGTAGAAGGGTGAAAAAGGGAGTAAGGATGATTGTTATCCCTGCAAGCCGCAGAATCTACTTGAAAGCCTTAGAGGAGGGTTTAATCCAGGTTTTCGTTGAGGCTGGGGCGGTAGTAGCACCCCCGGGATGCGGCCCCTGCCTAGGAGGCCACATGGGCGTACTAGCCGAAGGCGAAAGATGCATAAGCACCACCAACCGAAACTTCACGGGGAGGATGGGAAGCCCTAAGGCTGAAATCTACCTTGCCTCCCCCGCAACAGTGGCAGCCTCAGCCCTAACGGGTAGGATAACCGATCCAAGGGAGGTAGCCTAATGATCTTTGAAGGTAAAGCCTTAAAATGCGGAGACAACGTGGACACCGACGCCATCATACCAGGCAGATATCTTGTTTCAACCAGGCCTGAGGAGCTTGCGGCCCACGCCCTTGAAGGCTTAGACCCCGAGCTTCCAGCCAAGCTTAGAGACTTCGAAATCCTGGTGGCCGGAAGGAATTTTGGATGCGGCTCTAGTAGGGAGCACGCTGTCCTCGCCCTCAAACATGCGGGTGTGAAATGCGTGGTAGCTGAATCCTTCGCCAGAATCTTCTTCAGAAACTCTGTGAACCTAGGCCTCCCAGCCCTTGAATGCGGGGGGATTTCAAGCCGAACTATGGAGGGGGATAGGCTGAGGATTAACCTTCGCGAGGGCTTGGTGGAAAACCTAAGCCAGGGCTTCACGCTTAAGGCTAAGCCCCTCCCAGGCTTCCTACTCAAAATCTTGGAGTTGGGAGGCTTACTTGCCTACGTGGAGGAAAGGCTTGGTGGGGAGGGATGAAAGCCTACAGGGTGGCCTTAATCCGTGGGGATGGCATAGGACCCGAGCAGGTGGAGGCAACCCTACCCGTCCTCCAATCCATCATGGAAGGGTTAAACGTAAACCTTGAAATCTTAGAGGTTGAGGCTGGAGACGAATGCATGGCTAGGCGTGGAGTTCCACTACCCGAGGAAACCATTGAAACCATTAAGGCTTCCCATGTCTGCCTTAAGGGGCCTGTAGGCGAAACAGCTGCCGACGTCATAGTTAGGCTCAGACTTATGTTTGACCTCTACGTGAACCTTAGGCCGGCTAAGGCCTACCCGAGGGTTCCATGTCTACGCCCGGACATAGACATGGT
This sequence comes from Candidatus Hecatellales archaeon, assembly GCA_003662485.1. Taxonomy (GTDB): domain Archaea; phylum Thermoproteota; class Bathyarchaeia; order Hecatellales; family Hecatellaceae; genus B25. The sequence continues at coordinate 11,651 of QMYD01000017.1, forward strand.
TATCGTGAGGGAGAACACGGAGGACCTCTACAAGGGTTTCGAGTATACCACGCCGGATGGGGAGGTAGCCGTAGCCCTCAGGGTTATCTCCCGAAGGGCTTCAAGACGCATAGCCGAATACGCTTTCAAGCTTGCTAGGGCGAGGAAGCGTAAGGTGGTAGCCGTCCATAAGGCGAACGTTATGAAGGCTACCTGCGGCCTCTTCGCTGAGGAGTGTAGGAGGGTGGCTGAAGCCTACCCAGATGTAGCCTTCAGGGAAATGTACGTGGATGCAGCTGCCATGAACCTGATTAAGCGTCCCCACGAGTTCGACGTAATCGTCATACCAAACATGTTTGGGGACATCCTCTCCGATGAAGCCGCCCAGCTGGTTGGAGGCTTAGGCATGGCTCCTGGAGCCAACATAGGCGACAGCTTCGCCCTCTTCGAGCCTATCCACGGCTCAGCCCCCCACCTAGCAGGCCAGCAGAAGGCTAATCCACTCTCCATGATTCTTTCAGCAGGCCTAATGTTCAGGTGGCTTGGGGAAAGATGGGGGGATGGACGATGCCTCCAAGCCTCCCAGCTCATCGAGGAAGCCGTAACCGAAACCCTTAGGGAGGGTGTGGTAACCCAAGACCTTGGCGGCACCTTCAAAACCATGGATGTAGGGAGGGCTGTAGCTGAGAAGGTTTTGAAGCTGGCGGAGGAGGGAGGTTGAAGCCTCGATACATCAGAATTTTTGATACCACGCTTAGGGATGGGGAGCAGACGCCTGGGGTAGCCTTAACCATTGAGGACAAGCTTCAGATAGCCCGCCAGCTTGACAGGCTTGGAGTAGACGTTATAGAGGCGGGCTTCCCCCAGGTTTCACCCGGAGAGGCTGAAGCCGTAAAACTTATTGCAAAGGAGGGCTTGAAGGCTGAGGTCTGCGCCCTCGCCAGGACGATTAAGGGTGACCTTGATGCAGCCCTAGCCTGCGACGTCGACAGCGTCCACGTTTTCATAGCCACCTCCGACATCCACATCAAGTATAAGTTGAACATGAGTAGGGAGCAGGTTTTGGAGAGCGCCGTGGAGGCGGTGGAATACCTTAAAGGCCACGGCGTAACCGTAGAGTTTTCGGCTGAGGATGCTACGAGAACGGAGCTTGAATA
>QMYD01000018.1 GCA_003662485.1 Candidatus Hecatellales archaeon
CCTGTGGAGAAGGCTGCCGTCCAAGTAGAAGGACTAACAAAAAAATTCGGAAACACCACAGCCGTAAACAACATAACCTTCCAAGTAAACAAAGGAGAATTCTTCGTAATCGTAGGACCAAGCGGCTGCGGTAAGACAACAACTTTAAGGTGTATCAGTGGCTTAGAGAAGCCGGATGCAGGAAAAATCTACATCAACGGCGTAAACGTGGTTGATTTACCCCCTCATAGAAGGGGGCTTTCCATGGTGTTTCAGAACTTCGCCATCTTCCCCCATAAAACTGTAGGTGAAAATATTGCTTTCGGCTTGAGGATGAAGGGCTATAAGAGGGATCAAATCAAGAGTGAGGTTGTTGAAATCGCTCGGATACTTGGCATTGAAGACATTTTAAACCGTAGGCCTGACGAGTTGAGCGTAGGTCAGCTTCAGAGAGTTGCCCTCGCCCGCTCCCTGGTTATTAAGCCTGACATTCTGCTTTTCGATGAACCCCTAGGAAACCTTCACTACAGGCTCCAGCAGAAGGTGATGATGGAGCTTAAGGAACTCCATAGGAAGCTCGGACTAACCTTCATATATGTTACGCATAGTCAGGAGCAGGCTATGACCCTTGCCACGAAGATCATGGTGATGAACCTGGGCGTAATCGAGCAGATAGGTCCTCCAACCGAGATTTACGAGAATCCAGCCTCAGTTTTTGTTGCTAAGTTTATTGGTGAGATCAACATGCTTAGGGGGGATGTTGTTGGCGTTAAGGGAGAATATGCAAAGGTTAAAACGGATATAGGGGAATTTGAGGGAACCCTCAGGGGTAGGGAGCTAAAGGGTAAGCACATTGCCTATGCTGTTAGACCTGAGAAAATGTTCATTGGGGAGGAGGCTAAGGAGTGCAGCAACCACGTTGAAGCGGAATTCATAGGTGAACTACATAGGGGTTCCGACATTTTATACCTTGTCCAGCTTAAGGATGGAAGCGAGTTTAAGGTGGTAAAGAAGGGGGGAGAGGCTCCAAACCTCAGAATTCAGCCTGGTGAAAGAATACTTATCGGATGGCATTCGGAGGATGCTTTGCTCCTAGATAAGCCTAGTGTGATTAGCGGAATAGACATCGACAGAATAATCCTCGGGGAATAAAGGGGTTTAAATGTCAGGCCGGTTTAAATACCTTTTTTCGCCTTTAAAGATTAGAAATGTTATTCTAAAGAATAGGATTGTTTTTCTCCCCCACCTAACCTTATATGCCACAGAGGATGGGCTGCCCAGCGAAAGGCATGCCTACTATTTCGCTGAGAGGGCTAAGGGTGGTGCAGCCTTAATCGTCATGGAGGTTCAAGCTGTAAGCCCTGAGGGTAAGGGCTTCCCTGCTGTTCACGCCTACGATAGGAGGGCTGTTGAGGGTTGGAGGAAAATCGCAGACATGGTTCACCAGTATGATGCCAAAATCTTCGGTCAGATCCACCATTGGGGTAATCTTTCCTGGGGGGCCCTAACTTGGCTTCCAACTCTTTCAGCCTCCCCAATCCCAGACATGCTCATCCGTGAAATTCCTAAAGAGATGGATGTTGAGGAAATTAAGGCTGTAAGCAGGAGGTTTGCTGAGGCGGCCAGAAACCTCAAGGATGGAGGCTTCGATGGAGTTGAAATTTCAAGTTTTAACCATGTGGGCATCCATAGGGTTTTCAACTCCCCATACTATAACAGGCGCACGGACGAGTATGGTGGAAGCCTGGAAAACCGTTTAAGGTTTGGAATTGAAACCATCGAGGCGGTTAGGGAAGCCGTTGGCGAAGACTTCGTGGTGGGAGTTAGGCTCTGACTCGACGAGCTCATGGAGGGCGGGTACACGATTAAAGAGGGAATAGAAATAGCGAGGAGGCTAGAGGCAACAGGGAAAATAGACTATATTAGCACGGATCTGGGCGCCGCAGACATCCTCCACATGAATCTTCCCCCAAGCTCCATACCTCCAGGCTACGCCCTTGAATTCATAGCCAACGTGAAAAGCGAAGTGAAGCTTCCAGTAATAGCCTTCGGGAGAATAAACGATCCTGTTCAGGCTGAAAGCATCTTGGAGGAGGGGAAGGCGGATCTTATTGGAATGGCTAGAGCCCTGATTGCCGATCCTGAGCTTCCGGTTAAGGCGAGGGAGGGGAGGCTTGAGGACATAAGGGCTTGCGTGGCCTGTAATCAGGGCTGCGTGTGGAGGGTTTTTGCCAGGCTTCCTATAACGTGCATTCAGAATCCTGCGGCGGGCAGGGAAAGGGAGCTTGGAATAGGCAGCCTGAAGCCTGCAGCCGTGAAGAAGAGGGTCGTGGTGGTGGGTGGGGGGCCTGGAGGCCTGAAAACGGCTGAAATAGCCGCACTTAGAGGCCACAGGGTAACCCTCTTCGAAAGGCTTGGGGAGCTTGGAGGCCAGGTAAATATAGCATCGAGGATTCCAAGCAGGGAGGAGCTTAGCGGAATAGTGAGATATCTGACCTATCGCCTAGAAAAGCTCGGCGTGGATGTTAGGTTGAACGTGGAGGCAGATGTTGAAGTCATCAAGGGGGAGGAGCCAGACGTCGTAGTCGTAGCCACAGGCTCTACCCCAACGGTTCCCCAGATACCTGGAGCTGAAAACCTTGTAGACGTTGCAAGCGTTCTCAGAGGTGAAGCAAAGGTTGGGGATAAGGTTCTCCTCCTCGACCTAGACGGCCACTGGGCTGCAGCTGGCACAGCTGAATACCTTGTGGAGAGGGGGAAAGAGGTAACCATAGTCACACCCCTAATGTATGTTGGCGTCGACATAGATTTCCCAAGCCTAATTCCCTTATATCGGAAATTTTATGAGAAGGGTGTAAACATGTTGCCGAACACCATGGTTAAGGAGGTTAAAGGCGAAACCGTGATATGCGCAGACGTTTATTCTGGGAGGGAGAAAACCATCGAAGGCATCGACACTATAGTGGCTGCAGCTGGAGGTAAAGCTAACGACCAGCTTTTCAAAAGCCTGAAAGGCCTATTTAGGGAGGTTTACGCTGTTGGAAGCTGCGTTGCCCCCCGAAGGATAGAAATGGCAATCTATGAGGGAGAAATGGTCGGGAGAAAAATATAGGGGTGGCCTACTCTAAGATTGCCACAGGCCTTATGGGCGAGGCTGTTGCACCAACTAGTTTTAATGGGAAGGCTATAAACCTGAAACGCTTGCCCACAAGCTTATCCAAGTTGCAGAGATTTTCGAAGCAGAGAATCTTCTTTTCCTTTAAAACCTCGTCGGCGGGGAATTCTCCCCTGGCTATGTTTTTCGAGCAGTCTGCGGCTGGACCGTCGAAGCCCACTCCAACCACTCCTTTCTCCGCCAGCCACCTTGCTGTTTCAGCGTTGATGCCTTGGAAGGGTTCAAGCACGTATTCCAGCTTGGCGTTGGTATGCCTGTCATAGTGTCCAATGCAGAAAAGCACGATGTCTCCCTCCCTGATTTCAAGCCCTGTTTTCCTGCAGTACTCTTCAATATCCTTCACGGTGATGGCTTCCCCCGGCGGCACATGCCTCGCATCAATGCACACTGCTTCCCGGTAGAATAGTTCCAGCGGCAGCTGGTCCACCGATTTCCCATTAGGGTCTAGGTGTAACGGAGCGTCCACATGGGTTGTACCATGGTCGCAGAGGATTATCCCCCGGGTTTCAAAGGAAAGCTTATAGCGTCTCTTAGTCTCTTCATGGGTAGTATATGGGAATATGTAGGTTTTAAGGTGGCCTGGCCACACAGTCATACCCGTAAAAATGGGCTGGGACAAGTCTATTATTTTCAGCCTGCTCACCCCCAATTTTCAACTAAATCCTAAAGGGCTAAAGCAGCTATTAGCAGTTGTGGTTGGAGGGGAATCTCTTAAAACAACACTTAAATGTAAATTTTACGCTTAATGTGGGAGAGGAAAATGATCCTGAAAATAGACCATATAGGTGTAGTGGTGCGGGATATTGAGGAGGCCCTAAAAGTTTACAGGGATGTCTTAGGGCTGAAGGTTTCCCACGTTGAGGTTATGGAAGAGGCTAAGGTTAAGCTTGCCTTCCTACCGGTAGGCGAGGTAATGATTGAACTGCTGGAGCCCACCGACGGGGAAATAGGAGAGTTCCTTGAAAGGGAGGGAGAAGGCTTCCACCACATAGCCTTCAAGGTTGAAAATATTCGTGAAATGCTTTCGAGGCTGAAGGAGGCTGGGATAAAGCTTCAGGATGAGGAGCCAAGAAAGGGTTCTAGGGGAACCTTAATCGCCTTCCTAGACCCGGAGTCTACCATGGGAATACGGATTGAACTGGTTCAGGAGTCCTGATCCACCACCCTACTCTTGTAGGTTGACGGTTTCTTCTCGGCTATGAACTGCCTTATCCCTTTAACTATTTCCCAGCCTGTGGGTGGGCAGCCCTCAACGTGAGGATACCCCTTCTTAAAGGCACAGTTGCCAATAGTTAGAACCCTTTCAGCACCCTCGGGGGGCTTCACATCCAAGCCTACCAAAATGTAGAGTTCAGGTACCTTACTTATTTCCGAGGCTTTAGCCATCCTGTATACGGCTGTTGAAAGGGTTCCAAGACAGCCTGAGCAGGCTTTACCCTTTAGAATCTTAATGTTTGGTCCTACTTCCGGAACGGTTGGAGCAGGCTTAAACCTTCTAAGAACCTCTTCAACTCTGAGGCCTCTAACCTCAAGCTCTTCAAGGTGGAGGGGGCCTACGCCGAGTTCTGAGGCAAACCTTATATGGTTTATTTCCTGAGGGTTGAAGCCCATAACAGCTGAGGTTACGGCGTCAACGGCTACACGATTAAAGCCTGCCAGAATTAAACCCATGTTTACGGGTTCTCCATCAGCAGGTCCAGGCCCCTCCATACCCACGGTTCCATCCATAACGTTAAAGTGGCAGGGAACCACCGTGTTATATTCAGCTATGGCTATGTCGAGGCCGGGCATGCTCGGGTCATCCGTCCTTACCATGTGAAGTTTAACCTTCTCCTTCCCGGGAAGCAGGCCTTTAAGGTTCTTGAGGGATAAGGATACCGTGGTTTGCATGTGGGTTTTCATTACAGGTATGTTTATGACCTTGTCGCATTCGAAGGGAAGCCTGGCAACCCTCACCTTTCTCAGATATCTTGCTCCCGGTATTTCAACCTCTTGGAATGGAGTTTCATCAAGGCTTACAAGTTCTCCTCCAGCCTCCCTAACGCTTTCAATTTCCGTTATCTGGAAAACTTCTTTGACATCGTATCCCCATGAAGGGCTTTCAGCTACGTACACTTTTTTAGCTCCAGCCTCATAGCAGAGCTTCACCAGAGCCTTAGTAACCTCAGGATTCGTTGTAGCCCCCGTTGTATAATGCTTTGGATGGCCTAGGTTAGGCTTTAGCAAAACCTTTTCTCCAGGTTTGACCACCCTATCCATCCCGCCAAGCAGTTTTACAGCCTTAACCACAGCATCTTCAACATTACCATTACAGCGGACGATGGAAACCATTCTTTGCTCTGCACTAAAGTTTCTCTTCAAATTTTCTACACACCCCTTGGCTATGCTAGAAAGATTATGTTGAAGGCTATAAGCTTACCCTTGAAGGTTTGACAGCCTAACCCTCAGACTCTCTATGGAGCGGGACTTTGAGGCTAAAAAAGCCAGGAAAATTTTTAGGGTATCCCCCGGAATGAAGGGGAGCACGCCTAGGGTTAAAGCCTCCATAAAGCCTAGCCCTTCACCATAAATTGTGTTCATTAAAATCCAAAGCTGGAGTGTTCCCCCAGCATAAATGATGATTGTGGCTGTGGTTAAACCTGTGAGAGTTCGGAGGGGCCTACCAGCCTTGCAGACTCTCCCAGCCACGTAGGCGGCGGGAATGAAGGCTGCAAGGTAGCCTCCGGTGGGCCCAAACAGCACGCCTATTCCTGCCTTCCCCCCAGCGAAGACGGGTAGCCCAAGGCAGCCAAGCAAAACGTATAAGGCCTGGCTTAGGGCTGCAAGCCTCCCCCCGAGAATTAAGGCTGAAAGGTAGATGAAGAAGGTTTGAAGTGTTACTGGTATGGGTGTTAAGGGTAAGGGGATGTAAACGTAAGCTCCTAGCGCTGTTAAAGCTGCAAAAACCGATGCTAAAGATGTTTCGTAAGCCTTTAGCATCCTCCCAAAGCCTAAAGCCTACTTTAAAAGCCGGATATATAGGTATTGAGGGAAGACTTGCCAAAAACAGGAATAGGCAGGAAAATCCTACGCTTTAAAGAGCTCGAAAGCACCATGGAGGCGGCTAGGAAGTATGCTGAAAGCGAGGGTGAAGGACTGGTTATCCTAGCCGAAAGGCAAACCCGTGGAAGAGGTAGGTTTGGGAGAGCTTGGCACTCCCCAGAGGGGGGCGTATACCTCTCAATTCTACTTAAACCGGAGGTTCACCCCTCCAGGCTTTCCTGCCTAACCTTCACGGCTGGGCTAGCTACGGCTGAGACTGTGCGAAGCCTTTACGGAGTTAACTGTAAGCTTAAATGGCCTAATGACCTCGTCTACCAGGGGAGAAAGCTCGCTGGAATCCTCTTAGAGTCGAGGATTGAAGGGGAAAGAGTTTACCATGTCATCCTAGGTGTCGGATTTAACCTGAATGTGAAGGTTTCCGCCTTACCGGAGGAGGTTAGGAGCAACGCATGCTCCATCATGGAGCTAACTGGGAAAGGCCATTCAAAGCTTAGGTTTGTTAGAGTTTTCCTTAAAAAGTTTGATACTTGGTATCAAGTCTTCCTTTCAAAGGGCTGCAAGCCTATTTTGGAGGCTTGGAGTAGGCTTTCGGAAACGCTGGGCAGAAAGGTTCGAGTTGAATTTGAGGACGGAAGAACAGTTGAGGGGGTAGCTGAAAGCCTAGGTGAAGATGGCTCCCTCACACTGAAACTTCCAGACGGCTCAAACGTTAAAGTATCCCCAACGGAAATTCTCCGCCTACGATAACGTGGCAAAAATGCTCGTAGAATTCAAAGACTACTGGCTTCCCCGTGTTATTTCTTTTAGGATTTCCTGCGCTCTATCCAAGCGTATTTTCCTTTCCTCCACCATTCTTTCAGCTACGAGGTCGACGAGTTCGCCTTTGGCTCCAGCCATGATGGCTATATTCCTAGCGTGGAGTTCCATGTGGCCTCGCTGGATGCCCTCAGTAGCCAGAGCCCTCAAGGCTGCAAAGTTTTGGGCTAAACCCACGGCTGCCATGACCTCAGCCAGTTCCCTCGCAGAGTTTACACCTAAGATTTTCCTGCATATCTTGGCGATGGGATGGCTGGCTGTAGCGCCTCCAATAATCCCAACGGCTAAGGGGAGTTCAATGCTTCCAACAAGGTTTCCCTCCTCATCCTTCTCCCAGCGGGTTAGGGGCTGGTAGCGTCCCGTCCTAGCCGCATAGGCGTGGGCTCCAGCCTCCAGCGCCCTAGTATCGTTTCCAGTAGCCAGGGCCACGGCTACTATCCCATTCATTATACCCTTATTATGGGTTGCAGCCCGGTAGGGGTCGGCGGCGGCGAAGGCGTAGGCGTCTAGGACGCCCTCCACCACATCCTCGCCAACAGTCTTCCTATCCATTACCACCCTCGCCCTCGCCAGCCTCCTATCAGCCAGGTTTGAGAGGATTCTGAGTCTAACCCTCCCCTCTGCGAGTTTCTCCACGAGGGGGGCGACAGCCTCACACATGCTGTTAACGGCGTTTGCACCCATAGCGTCCCTGCAGTCCACGTGGAGTTCAACTATAAGCATGGGGCCCCGAAAGCTTGGCAGAACCTTAACGTTTAATCCTTTAGCTCCCCCTCCAAGCCTTACTAGCACGGGGTCTACGCTGTTGGCGAGGCTTAGGATGGCCTCCCTCTCAGCCATTATACGCTTGGAGGCTTCGAGGGGTTCCCTAACCCCAACCACTTGGATCTGCCCTATCATGATGGGTTCGGAGGCTTCAGCCTGGAATCCCCCTCTAACTGCAGCCAGCTTTGCAGCGTGGCTTGCCGCAGCCACCACGGAGGGCTCCTCCAACGCCATGGGAACCATGTAGGGTTTGCCGTTGACCAGGAAGTTTACTGCTATCCCTAGGGGTAGGGGCATGAAGCCAACCACGTTTTCAATCATTCTTTCAGCCTGCTGGATGGGTAGGGCTCCCTCAGCCCTCAGCAAAGCCATTTCCTCGCCTGTAAGGCCTGCAAACTCCCCCACAATTCTCAGCCTCTCCTCGAGGGGGAGCCTGTAGAAGCCTGAGATCAACGAGGTCTTCTCCAAGCCTTTTCACACCTCCTAAAGGGTTTCAGCCATCATGTTTAAATTTTTACCGGAGATAGGGCCTAGAATCATGTTTAAAAAGTTAGAGTGGGAAACTATTTTGTGAGGGTGTATGCACAGGGTTTTAAGGGAGCCCGTTGAGATTTTCAACGCCATCTCCTCGCCGGTTAGACTTCAGATTTTAAGGCTTCTCTCGGCTAGAGGCCCCCTAACCTACAGCGAAATCATGGAGCATTTAAACCTAAAGCCGAGTAGGGATGCTGGGAAATTCGTCTACCACCTGAAAAACCTGCTAGCTGCAGGCCTCATCACGCTGGATAAGGAGTCCAGACGATACCGCATAACAGCTCTTGGAGGAATGGTTAACAGCTTCTCCCAGGAGCTCGCTGAATACTCGCTGAAAAAGGCTGGGAAAATGCTTGTTCGAACCTCCAAGTACAGTATTGAGGAGTTTGACCGAAGCCGGATAACCTCAAGCCTCATAGAGGAGGCAGGAGTTCCCCCCGAGGTTGCAGATAAGATTTCAGCGGAGGCTGAGGAGAGGCTTCTAAAACTCCCCATACGCTATCTAACAGCCCCCCTGATAAGGGAGCTAGTGAACGCCATCCTTCTAGAGCAGGGCCTCGAAGAGTATAGGCATAAGCTTACGAGGCTTGGAATGCCCGTTCACGACGTGACTAGAACGATGAGGATGACTGCGGAGAAGGGGCTAACCATCCTCCACGTTAAAAGGGCTGCTGGAAGCAGGGTTCTAACAGAATACGCCCTGCTAAACGTTTTCCCCAGAGAGGTTGCTGACAGCCACCTTTCAGGACTAATCCACCTTTCAAACGTTGAAGACTGGGTTCTTAAGCCTCAAAGCATCCACCACGATTTGAGAGGCTTCCTATCAGGAGCCTTTAAGCCTCGTAGCTCCCTAGCCCTCCAGGCTGCTCCGCCTGAAAGCCTGAGTGGCGCCTTAACCTTAACTATAAGCCTCCTTAAAGCCTTCTCCGGCGAGGTTTCAGGAGGCCAAACCCTCGAATACTTCAACGTTTTCTTAGCCCCCCTCCTTAGAGGCTCCTCCTCAGAGCGTGTTCTAGGCCTACTCGAACCCTTCCTTCAAACCCTAAGCTTCACTGCGGATTCACCGGTAACCCTAGGCTTAGAGCTAACCATCCCCGACCATCTGAGGGAGGCTTCAGCTGTGGGTGGCAGGGGAACCTATGGAGACTATGAGGAGGAAGCCGTACGCTTCTTAAACCTGCTACTGGACGGCTTAGCCATGGTTTCGGAGGGGAAGCCTCCCCTAAACCTTCACCTAGCCTTAAAGCTTAGGTCTGAGAGGCTTTCCCCAAAGGCGCAGCAGGCCTTCGAGAAGGCTCACAACCTAGCCTCTAAAGGCGTTCCAGTACTCTTTGTAAGCCCAGCTGTGGAAGCCTCCTACCAGCCTGAGGGATGCCTCCTCGCAGACTGGTCTGAAGACTGGGAGGTCGACTTGGTTAGGTGCGGCTGTCTTGGCATGGCTGCCCTAAACCTTCCAAGGGCAGCGTATGAGGCGAGGGGGAGTAAGGAGAGGCTGAAGGAGCTCCTAGCCTCAGCCCTCAAGCACGCCCTCCAAGCCTTCCACGTGAAAATGGAGGGTTTAAAGCTGAGGCTGAGTGAGGGGGTGCTTCCAAACCTAGCCCAGCTGAAAAATGGTGAACCATACTTTAGGCTTGAGAGTTCAGCCTGCACCCTCTGCCTCCTCGGCCTAAACGAAGCGGTGAAGGCTCACCTCGGATACTGGCTTGAGGAGGAACTCATGCCCCAACACTTCGCCATGGAAATCCTCGAATACCTTAAGGGCTTGGCTGAGGAGGAAGGGAGAGAACTCGGCTTAAGGGTTAACCTGAGCCACCTAGCCGAAGACGAGGCTTCCCAGAGGCTTGCCCTCATGGACGTGGAAAGGTATGGCTGGTCTAGGGTGGTAGTTCAAGGTGGGAGGGAAACCCCATACTACAGTTATGTGCCCCTAGCCTCCACCACCTCAGACCTTAAGGTTAGGGTGGAGGTGGAGGCTAGGCTTCAACCCCTCCTAAACGGAGGCCATTTAACACTTATACCCGTGGATGGCAGGCCTGGGAAGGCTCTTGAAAGGCAGACCAGAAACCTCAAGCTTCGATGCTTCACCTACGATCAGCCCCTAACCTACTGTCCCATCTGCGGTAAAACCTTCCAGGGTCTGAAGGCTAAGTGTCCCCTCTGCGGAAGCCTAAAGGTGGAAGCCTACGCCCGCCAGTCCACAGTCTACCTACCCCTGAAATGGTGGACGCACCAGGGGAAGCTTAAAGCCCTAAAGGGCTAAAAAATTCAGCCTTACCCCGCCCCTTCAGCACTCCCCAGCATGGTTAACCATGCTTTTTCACTTCTACCCCAACCACCCTCCCATCCAGGATTTTAATGACTTTGGTTGCAGCCTGGGCTATGGTTGGGTCGTGGGTTACGAGGATGAAGGTTTGCCTGTTCCGCTTGTTTAACTCCCCCATAAGCTTGATGATTTCGGCTGAGGTTTGACTGTCAAGGTTTCCAGTGGGCTCATCGGCTAGTACGAGAGCAGGCCTGTTTATGAGCGCCCTGGCAATGGAAACCCTCTGCATTTCCCCTCCTGAAAGCCTGGCTGCAAGATGGCCTGCCTTACCCTCTAAGCCCACAGCCCTAAGCAGGTTTAAGGCTTCAGCCCTCGCCTCCTCAAAGCCCACCCCACGGATGAGGGCTGGAAGCATAACATTCTCCAAAACCGTGAGTTCGTTTAGGAGGTTGAAGAACTGGAAGACGAAGCCCATCCTTCGATTTCTAAACTCATCCTTTTCGCCTTCGGAGAGCTGGGTTAGGTCAACCCCGTCCACGATGATTCTCCCCCTCGTGGGTGTATCCAGCGCTCCTATGAGGTTTAGTAGGGTGGACTTCCCCGAGCCTGAAGGCCCCATAACAGCGCAGAACTCGCCCTCATAGACCTGGAAGCTTACACCCCTTAGGGCTTCAACCTCGAAGCCTTCCCCACGGTAAACCTTCCAGACATCCTCCACGGAAAGCTTGATTTTACGGTTAGAAATATCTCATCGCCTCCGCAGGCTGGTAGGTGGAAGCCTTCCAGGCTGGGTAGATGGAGGCAGCCACACTGATGGCGAAGCCTACCAGCATAGGTAGGAGGAGGCTTAACGGGTTAAACTTCACGTCTAAAACGAGGTTTCCGAAGAAGGCTACGGGATAGTTTTCCAGCCAGAGCGTTACAATACTGCTTATGAGGCCTCCTAGGCCTGCTCCTATCAGCCCTATTAGCATGCCGTCGAAGATGAAGAGGAGGATTATGCCTCTCCTCGAAACTCCCAGTGCTCTAAGCACCCCGATATCCCTGGTTTTACCGCTCACCATCATGGTTAGCACGGTTATGACGGCTAGGGCTGAAGCAATCATCCCAGCGTAGCCCACAAGGTTGATGAAGGAAACCCCCTCCACGATAGCGTTAAACCAGGCTTTCGCCGCCTCCCTAGGCGTTTTAACCTGGTAGTCCGGGTACTGGCTTTCAATCCAGGCTGCAACCTCCCCAGCCCTCTCAGGCTGGCTGAGCTTCACCACAATGGAGGTTGCATACTTATGCTTCCAGCCTAGGAGCTCCCTTAAAAGGTCTATGTGAACCACGAGGATGTGGTTTAGGCCTCCCGCTGCAGAGGAGAGCATAATACCTGAAACCCTAACATACTTCGAGTTTTCGCCAAGAGGGCTTCTAACCTTTATTTTCAGAAGCCCTTTAGCTCCTTCTAGCCCTAGGTCTCTGGCTAGGTCCCTACCCACCAGCGCATCTCCCTTGAAAAGCTCCGCCCTACCTGCTATGATAGACTGGAAAACCTTGGAGGTTTTAGCTTCAAGGGCTGGGTTAACCCCTATAACCATGACATTGTAGACTTTCCAGGTTCCCTTTGGGCTTGCGTGGGATACCTCTGAGGCTAAGGCGGTAATCCTTGGGCTTGCAGCCTCCACGAGGGGGTGCCTCATCACCGTGGCCACCACCTGGTAGTCGGGCCTATCCAGGTAGCCCTCCCCCTCATTCAGGATTTCCAGGTTCCCATATTGGAGGGTTGCGAGATCCCTCTCCACAGCGTTAATAACTCCGCTGAGAACCACACCATTAAAGGTTATGAGGAAGATGGTGGCTGCCACAGCCATGGAAGCCGTAAGGGCACTGGTTTTACGCTTAAAAAGTATTCGTCTAGCGATCAGGAATAGATAGCGGACTCCCAGGCCTTCCAAGCCTCCTCCTAAGCCAGCCTCCCAAAGAACTCCTCCTCAAAGGAAATCTAACCATGAAAACCCCAAAAACGTTTCCTCTCCAAA
>QMYD01000019.1 GCA_003662485.1 Candidatus Hecatellales archaeon
GCTTCCTGTATCTTCCCTCAACGAAGAGGGGGGAAGCCCTAACGGTCACCCTCCTCCGGCTGCTATAGGGCGAAATCGTAACAAGCACATCTGGGTTTTTAAAGTCCACCTGTCTTCCGGTAAGCCTTGAAATAACCTTCCCCACCTCACGAGTGAATTCGCTCTTAATGTTTTCCCCCCAAACAATGCCGTATAGGCTTCTAAGCCTATCCTCAGCCTCAACAATTCTCGCTGGAATCCTTGCGCCTACCAGGAAGCTCTTAAACTCGTAGCCTTTAAGGCTTTCAGCAGCCTCCCTCCCAAGCTCCTCCACCATGGAAAGCTTATCCTCACAGATTTCGCAGACTCCTCCCCCCTTAACTTTCATCCCATGCTTCTCAAGGGTAAGCTTCGCCGCCTCTAACCCGCCGTTTTCGGCTAGATGCCTAACCACTTCGAGGGCTTTTCTATCCCCCTTCACATGCTTTGAGAAGGCTTCGAGGAGGAGGGCTACTTTGAGGGCTTCCCCCCTCAGCCTGTTCGAAAGCCCATAGCCTAAGGCTGCAAACTGCCTTCCAAGGCAGCTGTCGCAGAGCCTATGCTCAGCCAGCATCAACCCTGCAAGCCTTAAAACCTCAGCCTCCACGAGTTCAGCCAACCCAGCCACACTTGGAATGCTTCAAATAAGTTAGGGTAAGCCTAATTATAAAGAGTGCTCAACCCCGAGGAAGGCGCCTACCTTCCCTCCCAGAAGAGTGAGAAGTTCACCGTTTTCCCTTAGAAATCTTGCTAGGGCTTCCTTATGGCTTAAGCTGGGATAGCATCCATGCTTCGCCACGGCTGTGAGGAAGCCGTAGAGAAACCTGCTTACACGTTTTATTCCCAGCTCCCTCAAAATCAAGTTTTGCATCCTCCCTCCAAAGTCAAGGTTTAAGCCTATCCAGCTTTCCCTCCACCTCTCCTCGTAGGCTGACAGGAAGCCGGCTGAAACATCACCAGCACTTAAGGCTTCGCAGGCAACCTCAGCTGCTAGCTTCCCGCTGTAGGCTGCAGCCTCATAGCCCGCCCCCTCCATGGGGCAGGTGAAGCCAGCTGCATCCCCAGCCAGTAGGATGCCGTCTCCAAAGGTTTTGGCTGCTGGAGGCCCCACCGGGATTAAGCGGGCTGCCTCTTCTATAAGCCTTCCACCTTTAACCCTCTCCCTAACCGCTGGAAGCCTAAGCATACGCTTGAGTTGAAGTTTTGGAGGCTCCTTTGAGTTTAGGGTTGCTCCAACCCCTAGGGCTACAAGCCTCTTCGAAGGGAAAACCCAGCAGTAGCCGCTTGGATAGTGGTCGTCGAACACCACCAAGGCTTCAACACAGCCTCCACGGGTGAACCTCCCTGAAACCAGGTTTTCACCAAGCCTATAGGTTTGCTTGACGGCTAGGGCTACGGCTTCAGGAGGCCACTTCCCCCTGAGGCCGAAGCTCCTCGCCACCACGGAGTTTACGCCGTCGGCTCCAATCACCAGGGAGCCATAGAATTTTTCTCCCTTAGAGGTTTCAACCCCAATGGCGTAGCCCCCCTCGTTTTTAAGAACCCTTTCAACGAGGGTTGAAGTTTTCAGTTGGGCTCCAGCCTCAGCGGCAGCCTTTGAAACCCACCTGTCCCATTCTGGCCTGTGCACGGTGTAGCCGAAGGGTTTGCTCCGGCTGAAGGCAAGCTCAACAAGGCTTCCATCCTCCCTGTGAAGGTGGAAGGACCACCTGGTTATCGGCCTCTCTAGGGGGCCCTCAGCCATCCAGGAGAAATGGTGGAAAACGTCTTGGGTTAAAAGTTCTCCTCCAACGTTTTTATCTCCAGGCCTCCTACCCCTCTCCAGCAGGATTACCCTAAAACCCTTCTCGGCAGCAGTTTTAGCCGCAAGACTTCCAGCAGGCCCGGCTCCAACAACAACTATATCGTAAATTCTTCTCAAAACTAAACCTTTAAGGGGAGGTGCTTAGAGGGTTAGCCCGTCTTCGCTTGCTCACGCTTTTTAGAGGCCAGCTTAACGAGGACACCGTCGGGTTTAATCTCTAAGGGCTTAGCTTCAATCCAGCCCTTCTCCAAGGCGCCCTCAAAGAATTTTAGTCCAGCCTCCGTTCTAACGATAACAGTTGACCAGCCTTCAGGTGAATCCACGTTTCCAACGGATATGTCGGCGAGGTTTGCAGCGAAGTCCGTGCAGAATTCGCAGTTGCTCCTAGCGTAGGGTTTAACCTCCTTAATTTTGACCTCGATAACTTTTTCGCCTGCAGCCTCAGCTGTAAACCTTCCAGCTCTAATCGAGAACTTGGTAACCTTTGAGGGGTCAATCTTGGAGGCTACAAACTCCTTGATCAACCTATCATAGTAGAAGTTTTCCGAGCAGAAGAGGCCTATGATAAGCTTCACCCTACTCCCATACTTGATGGCTCCATGCGCCCCGTACTGCATCTTCCTGACTGCTCTAACCTGGCATGGGGTTCCCACGAAGCCTAAGCGGTCAAAGTTGTAGCAGTCTACGGCTTCGCTTATGGCTAAGGCCACTGGGGCTACACTATACTTGGTTCCAGCAGCCTCAATGAGGTCTTCAACGGTTAGGGCGAGCTTAGGCTCAGGCTTCCATGGGGCATCCTTCCTAACCCCTGTTACGGCTGCAGCTTGAAGGATTCCCTCACTGAGGGCGTAGGCGAGGATGGCTGTTACAGCCCCCCCATCAGAGGCTACCTTCAAAATTTCCTCCCTAGCAGCCCTAACCGAATAGGCCTTCATGAAGATTCCGAAGGGCTCCTTCTCGCTACTATTCCTCCCGAAGATTAGGGCTTCAAGCTCCCTCTCGTCTGGAGCACCCGTCTGAGGACACTGGTAATAGCAGAACTCGCAGAGCAGGCATTTCCCAGCTAGAATTGGCTCCTCATCCCTCCCAGCAACCTCCTTAAACCTTACAACGCCTGGGGGGCATGCAGCCACGCAGGCTCCACAGCCCACACACTTCCCAGGCTTAACCACCTCAGTTACCAGGCTTGCGAAAACCTTAGGCTTATAAACCTTGCTTACGGCAGCCTTCTCACCGCCAGCCAGCCCAACCGCCTCCACAAATAAATCTACAAACTTAAGCTTTCATAGGCTTAACTACACATAAATTCTTTTCGGGGAACAGGTTTGGCTGGATTGAAACTGCAACTCGAAAGGTGGCTTAGAAATGTTGGACGGCTGGTGGTGCTTGGGGTTGGAAACAGGATGCAGGGGGACGATGGGGCTGGGGTGCTAGTGGCTAGAAGGCTTTCGAAGCTCAGGCTTCCAGAAGGCGTCATGGTGGTGGAGGCAGGGGTTTCCCCGGAGAACTTCACAGAGAAAATTGTGAAGTTTAGGCCTACCCACCTCCTAATCGTTGACGCAGCCCTTTTCAAGGCTAAACCAGGCAGCATCCGGCTTTTCACCATAGATAGGCTTGGAGGTGTAATCTTTTCCACCCATAGGCTCCCCCTAACTCTCCTCGTAGACTACCTTAAACATTTCATCCCCAACGTGGAGGTGAGACTTCTCGCCATCAAGCCTGAGAGGGTTGAATGGGGAGAAAAACCTTCAGCCGCAACCCTGCATGCCATAGATGAAGCCGCTAAGATTTTGGCGGAAATCCTAGCCGAAAAATTCAATTTTTAAGGGTTTCTCCTGCTAGGAAAGATTTTTAAACCGTATAAGTTTAACATTTAACATCACCCTTACGGTGATTTGATATGGTGCTGGAGCTGTTAACCTCACCTCCAGTAATATTTTTCATCGCAGTTATCGTTTCCATTTTAATCTTCCTCTGGGGTGGGATGATAGCTGCTAAGGGTGAGAAAACGAGTGGGAAGCTGGCGCCCTACGCCTGTGGTGAAGACTTCCCCCCGGAAAGGTTTAGGGTGGATGTGAGGAGACTATTCATTTACGGGCTATACTTCCTCATTTTCGACGCCTTCGCCCTCATTTTCGCCCTATCCTTCGCCAAGCCGGGTGTTTTCCCCATAATTTTTGCGGTTTTAGCTCTCATAGCCGTAATAGTCATGCTTCCCGTTAAATGGTATGAGTAGTGGTGGAGGAAACCCCCATGGGATTAGGCCTGGTGAAATGGTCAAGAATTAAATCACCTTGGATTCTCCACTTCAACTCTGGAGCTTGCAACGCCTGCGACATCGAGGTTCTAGCGGTTTTAACCCCGAGGTTTGACGTTGAAAGGTTTGGCATGCTGCTTAAGGGAAGTCCAAGACATGCCGACATCATTGTGATAACAGGCTCCGTTACAAGGCAGATAAGGGATAGACTCGTAAGAATCTATGAGCAGACCCCTGAGCCCAAATTTGTTTTAGCTGTTGGAAACTGCGCTGGAACTGGAGGGGTTTTCCAGCAGTGCTATAACGTTTATGAGGGGGTTGACAAGGTTATCCCCGTAGACGTCTACGTGCCGGGATGCCCCCCAAGGCCTGAAGCAATAATCCACGGCGTCGTGAAACTCCTCCAAAAGCTTCAGGAAGCCTCCTAAGGAGGGAGGAAGAGAATGACTGGCTTGGAGGAGGCGGTTGAAAAGCTTAAGTCGGGTATAGGAGCCGAAAACGTTTTAGAGGTGAAACATCAGCCTCCAAGAAACGTTTTCGTGCTTATAAAGCCTGAGAAGCTTAAAGAGGCTATAACCTACGTTATGAAGGAGCTCGGCTACCAGTACATTATCACCATCAGCGGGGTTGACCTAATAAAGGAAAACCAGTTTGAGGTAATCTACCATTTAAGCGACTACTCCAACACCATTTCGCTGAAGATAAGGATTCCAAGGGATGAGCCTAAGGTTCCAACCATAACCGACATCATTCCAGGGGCTACCCTCTATGAGAGGGAGGTTCACGACATGTTTGGGATTGTGGCTGAAGGCCACCCCAACCTAGCCAAGCTTCTCCTATCTGACGGGTGGCCTGAAGACCTGCACCCCCTCCGGAAGGATGTAACCATCCAGCAGATTAGGGAGAGATTGGAGGAGGAGAGGAGGAAAGGTGTCCGGGGAATCTGAAAAGGCTGTATTCGAGGTTCCAGTAGGCCCTCAGCATCCAGCCCTCAAAGAACCCATACTCCTACTCTTCAAAATCGAGGGAGACATTATCGACGATGTTATGGCGAGGCCTGCCTACACTCACCGGGGTATAGAGAAGGCTACAGAAGCCCGAAACTATATCCAGAACATATACCTGTGCGAGCGTGTGTGCGGGATATGCTCAGGCATTCACACCCTCGTGTACACGCAGGGTGTGGAAAGGCTGGCTGGAGTTGAGCCACCCCCAAGAGCCAAGTATATTCGTGTAATCTTCTTGGAGTTGGAGCGAATTCACAGCCACGCCCTATGGCTTGGGGTGGCTGCCCACGAACTAGGCTTCGACACCCTCTTCTACTATGTCTGGAGGGATCGAGAACTCGTAATGGACTTACTCGAACTCGTAACGGGTAACAGGGTAAACTATGCTATGAGCACGGTTGGGGGGGCACGCAGGGACATCTCTGATGAGGCAGCCCACCAAATCAAGAAGGGCATGGAAATCTTCAGGAGGAGGCTTGACGTCTACACGGGCGTGGTGGAGAAGGATCCAACTGTAAGGAAGAGGGTTGTAGATGTTGGAAAGCTTTCACCCCACAAGGCTGTAGAGCTCTGCGCTGTAGGCCCAACCTTAAGGGCCACCGGGGTTAAACGGGATGTTAGAGCTGACGACCCCTACCAGGCCTACGATGAAATACCCTTCAACGTGGCTACCTACCCAACGGGAGATGTCCTAGCCCAAATCATGGTTAGGGTTATGGAGATGTATGAGGCTGCTAACATCATAGACTACGCCTTAGACCACATGCCCAAGGGCCCGATAAGGACGAAGGTTCCATGGAACATCGCCCCCAACGAGGTGATAAGCCGTGGGGAGGCTCCAAGAGGAGAACTATTCTACTATTTCAAGAGCAATGGGACGGAGAAGCCTGAGAGGGTTAAAATCCGAACTCCAACTCTTGCCAACCTTCCAGCCGTATGCGAAATGCTTAAAGGCTACCACATAGCGGAAATCCCCATCGTCTTCGCCTCCATAGATCCCTGCCTAAGCTGCACCGGCCGCTTCGCCTTCATAGATGAACGCCATGATAGGAGCTGGGTTTGGACAGGTGAACAGTTGAGAGCCTACCGTAGGAGGTATTATAAGTGGCAGAATAGGTGAGGATGATGAGGGAAGCCTTAGGCGTAGTGGAACTCCTCGTCTTCCCCGGCTTCCTCTTCCTCTCATGGCTTGCCCTATACTTTGAATGGGTTGACAGAAAGTTTTACGCTAAACTCCAGTATAGGTATGGCCCCCTCTATACGGGGCCTAAGGGCTTCCTCCAGCCCTTCGCAGACTTCGTCAAACTTCTGGCTAAGGAGGATATTGTTCCAGCCGCCGTGGACAGATTCCTCTTCACGCTTACACCCATTCTAATGCTTGCCCTAGCCTTCTACGCCCTCTTCTATGTTCCTATTGTGCCCATGGTTAGAAACGTGGCCTTCGGAGCCTTTGAGGGAGACCTAATCCTCGTCATCTTCGTGCTGACCATGGTGGGCTTCCTTAAATTCCTTGCAGGCTGGGGTTCTACCAACAGGTTCAGCGCCGTAGGCGCTGTGAGAACAGCCTTCCAGCTTCTCGGCTACGAAATCCCGCTGGCCGTCGTCCTCTTAACAGCTGGTATGGGGGCTGGAACGCTTAACATAAGCCTGATTGCCCAGAAGGTTGCGTCTAACGGCATCCTCGCCTCAGCTCTGCTTCCAGCTCTCGCCATATCCATCGTATGCTTCCAGGCTGAGCTTGAAAGGATACCCTTCGACATTCCTGAGGCTGAACAGGAGATTGTAGCTGGATGGCTTACCGAGTTTAGTGGGAGGAGGCTTGCCCTCTTCAGGTTTGCCACCGACCTAGAGTTAACGCTGGCTGCAGCCCTAACTGCAGCTCTCTTCCTTGGGGGGCCCTATGGTCCAGCCATCCCCCTAATTCCCGTTCAGGTTTCCTACTTCCTCTGGTTCATGTTTAAAACAACCGTTATCGTGATGGTTCTCGCCAACATTAGAGCACTCTTTGCAAGGCTTAGAATAGACCAGATGGTTCACTTCTCCTGGCGCCACCTACTTATCGCTGCAGTGGCTGAAGCTATTTTCATTCAAGTCCTCTTAGCAGCGGGGGTGATAGCCTAATGGCTATGGAAAGCGAGCTTGTAGGAGCCTCCCTGAGGAGGCCTGTAACGTTAAGGTATCCCTTCGAGAGGAGGCCTGTACCCCCACGCTTCCGAGGTAGACTCTCCTGGGATGCTGAGAAGTGCGTGGGCTGTGGGATGTGCGTTCAAGTATGCCCAGCCTTCGCCCTCGAACTCGTGGGGAAGGGGCCCATGGCTGAACTCCGCTACTACCTGAATAAGTGCGTCTTCTGCTCGCAGTGTGTTGAATCCTGTCCAAGGGATGCCCTAACCATGACTGAAGAATATGAGCTTGCAGACTACAAGCATAAGATTTACGAGTTTAGGAGGAAGTGAGGTTGGAGGCAGTCCTAGCCCTAATAATGATGGCCGTAGCAGTTATCTTCGCCATCCTAACCCTTGAACTTAAAGACCTAGTCTACATGGTTTTCTCCTTCGCTGTAATGTCTGTAGCCATAGGCTCCTACTACTTCCTACTCAACGCCATATACCTTGGAATCTTCCAGATGCTAATCTATGCTGGAGCGGTGGTGGCCATGGCCATAGCCGCCATCATCCTGACGAGGGGGAGGGAGGAATAGGATGCGAGACGGCTTAACCGCAGCGGGAATCGTGCTATCCATAGTTCTCCTATTATGCGTCTTCAGCGTTGCAGCTAAGCCTTTCCCAGTTCAATCCCTTGGCAGTCCACCCCTAATAGCGAAGACTCCAGCCCCACCCGAAGCCTTCAGCTCAGCCTTATGGGAAATCCGCTCGTGGGATGCCGTTATTCTAAGCTTGGTCCTCCTGTTTTCGGCTATAGGCTGTATAGCCCTCTTCAGGCTTGAGGAGAGGTGAGAAAGCGGAATGGATGTTTACACGATAGGTTTGGCGGGAGGAATGCTCCTCATCATCCTTGGAATCTACGGGCTAACCGTTAAGGGAAACATGATAAGGCTAATCCTCTCCGTTGAAATCCTAACCAACGGAGCCATCGTAGTGCTCGTAACCTTTGGGGCTACACCCCTAGGCGTCATTAACCCTGTGATCATCTCGCTGGCTATCCTCGCCGTAGGGGTTGGAGGATGCATAGCAGCTGTAGGTTTAGCCATAGTGATTCAAGCCTTCCGCCACTACAAGACGCTGAATGTGCGTGAGCTTAAACGTTTGAGGTGGTGAGAGGGGAATGCTGCCCTACGCACCCTTCCTAGTCTGGGTAATACCGCTGGTGGCCTCAGCCCTAATGCCCCTAGCAGCCCTAAACAGTAGGACGAGGGATATCTTCCCCGTGCTGGTTGGCTTCACCACCGCAGTCTTCGCCTTCTCCATGGTTCCGGACGTAGCGGCTGGTCCTCCCTACCCTAACCCCCAGCTCACCTGGCTAGTTATCCCAGGCCTCATAACCGTGAACATAGGGGTGATAGTTGACCCCTTAAGCGTTTTCATGGCCTGCGTGGTGGCTGGAATAGGCTCCCTCATCCTCCTCTACTCCATAGGCTACATGGCTGGGGAGGAGGGAATGACCCGCTACTGGTTCTTCATGCTCCTCTTCATAGGCTCCATGGTAGGCCTAGTCGTAGCCGACAACTTCCTCTGGCTCTACATCTTCTGGGAGATGGTAGGCCTATGCAGCTACGCCCTAATAGGCTTCTGGTATAAGAGGCCTGAAGCCAGGAAGGCAGGCTTCAAAGCCTTCATAGTAACCCGCATTGGAGACGTCTTCCTCCTAACAGGCATAATCCTCGTATACCTGACTACGGGTAGCTTCGCCTTCAAAGACCTCCAAGGCGCCCTCGAAGCCTTCAAAGTTCTACCCTACACGCTTTCAGTAGTTCCCTTCCTTATGCTCATAGGAGCCATAGGGAAGTCAGCTCAGCTACCCCTCCACGTATGGCTTCCAGACGCCATGGAGGGTCCAACCCCTGTTTCAGCCCTCATCCACGCTGCCACCATGGTTAAGGCAGGCGTATACCTTATGGCTAGAACCCACTTCATCTATATGGAGGCTGCACCCGAAGCCTGGCTTACCACGCTGGTTTGGGTTGGAGCTGTAACCGCCCTTCTAACCGCAACCATGGGTCTAACCTCCGTCGACATTAAAAGGGTTCTCGCCTACTCCACCATAAGCCAGATAGGCTACATGATGATGGGGCTTGGGCTAGGTGCAGGAGCAGGCTTCATCTTCCTAAGCCAGTTCCACCTTATGAGCCACGCCATATTTAAAGCCCTCCTCTTCCTCGCCGCAGGAATCCTAGTCCACAGCTTCCATGGGATGAGGGATATGAGGAAGATGGGAGGCTTATGGAGGGATGCACCCGTATCCTTCTACGCCATGGTTATAGGAGTCCTAGCGCTTGGAGGAGTTCCACCCTTCAACGGCTTCTGGAGTAAGGACCTAATATTTGCAGCCGCCATGGAAACGGGGAACTATGCAGCCCTAGCCTTCGCTGTGGTCACAGCAGCCATAACCCTGGCCTACGGCCTCAGACTAATATACCTAACCTACCTTGGGGAGAAGCGCTCCGACGAGGTTAGGAAGGCCGTTATCCATGAGCCCGCCGTTATGACCATACCCCTATTCATCCTCTCAGCCCTATGCTTCATCACGGGCTTCACGGCTGAGGGCTTCGCAAGCTTCCTCGGAATCCTAGGCGGCCACAGCCATGTTGTCCTCCATATTGAACCCTTAAGCGCAGCCCTATCCATCATAGCCATCATAGCTGGAGCCCTACCCATATACCTTGTCTACGGCCGGAAGAGTCCGCCTCCAGAGCGTTTCGCCATTGGAGGCTGGGGCTTCCTCCAGCGCATGCTAAGTGAAGGCTACTACTTCGACAGGTTCTACTATGCAGTGTTCGTGGACGGCTTGAAGTCTGCGGTTCAAGGCTTTAGGAAGAGCCATCCAGGCATCCTCAACTTCAACATGAGCCTAATCCTCGGAGGCTTCATCGTGCTAACCCTCCTACTGCTAACCCTTGGAGGTGGATGGTGAAATGTTCACGCTGGTGGTTGACGTTTTAATCTTCTTCGCCATAGCCGTGGCTGTGGTTGGAGCCTTAACCAGGTATAGGGCCAACCTCAACACGGCCTTCGGCCTGGCTTCCACCATAGGCTTCGGCTTAGCCCTATACTTCTGGTGGAACCTTTACCTTGAGGTTCAGAGGGCTGGAGGCGTACTCGTGCTTAAAGCCTTACCTGTTTTAGCCTCCTCAAGCCTCCGCATCGACATGCTGGGCATGTTTTTCTCCCTCCTCTTCCTCCTAGTTGGCTTTACCTCCTCCTTCCACTCCATGCGCTACATGGAGCATGACAGCGGCCACGCCCAGTATTACGCCCTCCTCCTCTCCATGGTTGCCGGAATGGTTGGAGTGGTCTACGCTGGAGACTTCTTCACCCTATTCTTCTTCTGGGAGCTCATGGCCATCACAAGCTACGTGCTCGTCGCCTTTAGGAAGCATCTCTGGGAGCCCGTGGAGGCAGGTTTCAAATACCTTGTAATGAGTGCTGCTGGAAGCGCCCTAATCCTGCTAGCCATAGCCCTCCTATACGGCATAACTGGAACCACTGACCTAGCTGGAATAGCCTCAGCCATCAAGGCTGGAACCATAAATGCAGAGCTGAAAACCTGGCTATACTTCGCCATAGCCGTCATAGTAACGGGCTTCGGGATTAAGGCTTCCATAGTTCCCCTGCACACCTGGCTTCCAGACGCCCACCCAGCTGCTCCAACCCCCATCTCCGCCATGCTTTCAGGCGTAGTGATTAAAACAGGCGTCTACGCCATCATAAGGATGCTTGGACTTGTAATCTACCCGGCTGCCCTAGACTGGAACATGGTAGCCGTGGTGGTTGCGTTCTTCGCAGCCCTAACCATGACTGTTGGAAACGTTATGGCGCTTCTCCAGGAGGATGTGAAGAGGCTTCTAGCCTGCAGTAGCATAGCCCACATAGGTTACATCATGCTTGGAGTCTCCATAGGGCTTCTAGGCGGAACCATAGGCCTCTACGGCTATACGGCAGGACTCCTCCACACCATGAACCATGCCATCATGAAGGGGCTGGCCTTCCTCGCTGTTGGAGCCTTCATCCACGCAGCCGGAACTAGGAAGCTCTCGGAGCTGGTTGGAATAGGGCATAGGATGAGGGCGATGGCTGTAATCTTCGTGATTGCCATCCTCGCTCTCTCAGGCGTTCCACCCATGAACGGCTTCGTAAGCGAGCTTATGCTCGTCTTAGCCACGTTAAACGCTGGCATGGGGATAATGGTAGCTGTGCTTCTGGCTAATATTCTCATAGGCTTCGGCTACTATCTCCGCCTCCTATACATCATGGTTTGGCAGTCGCCCAGAAGCGAGCTTGAAACCATTAGGGGGACAAGCTGGCTCATGCTCATACCCTGCGGAATCCTAGCCTCCCTCTGCATTCTAATCGGCGTGTACCCGGAGCCCTTCCTAGACTTTGCAAGCCAGGCAGCCCAGGCCGTAGCAAACCTCCCAGCCTACACCGCCATAGCCTAAAAAGACTTCAGGGCCAGAAGGGCTGCCCCCTCCAAACCCTTAAGCCTCCTCTACCCTTTTCCAATCGAACCCCCTCCCTCTCCAAGATTTCAGCCTTAACCTCCACGCCTAAACTGTAGCCTCCAAGTCTTAGGTCGCCCCTCACAACTCGGTGGCATGGTATTAGAAGGGGGAAGGGGTTTGAGGCTAGGGCCAAGCCCACCGCCCTCGAAGCCTTCAAAGCATTTAGAAGCTTAGCAAGCCTACCATAGCTTGTAACGTAGCCCCTCGGAACTTGGAGGGTTAACCTTAAAACCTTCCTAGTGAAGGGTTTAAGCCTATCCCAAGCTAGGGGTGGAAGCCTTCTAACACCTAGCCCCTGGTAGGCTTTAGCCATAACCCGCAAAACTTCCTCCGCTTCGGGGGAGGCTTTTGAAGGCCTGGTGAAGACTTCACCCCTAAGCCTTCTAACCCCAAACTTTAAGGCTTCCTCTAAGCCCTCCTTGGAAAGGCTTGTGAAAGCCACCCTTCCAGCGGGGGTAATCCCAACGCAGAACCATGCCTCCCCAATCCTTTCATGGTAGACTTGGAGGAAGCCTTCGGCCAAAGGTTTTCCTACCGCTCCTTACGCTTGAAAACGTAGAGGTAGATGGTGTGCTGGCCGAGGCTTTCAACCTTCACAGGCTTCCAACCCAAGATTTCATAGTCGTGGGAGACTACTCGAACCCCCTCCTTAAGCTCCCTTTCAAGCTTAGGCCTTAAACGCTCGTTGGCGGATGTGGTTAGGAAAAGCGTTACCACATCTGCTTCACCTATGGGAACCTGATGCATGTCCCCGTGGATGATGGTTATTCTGTCCTCCAGTCCTCTCCGCCTAACCTCCTCTTGGGAGGTTTTCACC